>JAHBWH010000110.1 GCA_019637115.1 Myxococcales bacterium
AAACGACCTCCACGCCGATCATCCACGGCAACCCGGAACGAACTTCGGGTTGGGGGCACTAGCCCGAGCGCCTGGCTGAGCTCGACCACGAAGCGGCCGCGGGCCTCGACCGAGGGATCGGGCGCGGTCGCGAGCGGCGTCTCGCCGAAGCCGGGCATCTCGACGCGGACGACGTGGGCGCCGCGCGCCGCGAGCACCGGGGCGAGCCAGCGGAAGTCGCGCGCGTTGCCGGGCAGCCCGTGCACGAGCACGAAGGCGGCCCGCGCCGCGCCATCCGACGGGCCGTCGTGTACGTACGCGGCGACGCCGTCGTCGAGCTGGACGAGCCGGCGCTCGGCGTGGGAAGGCTGCGCGGGGAGCGTCATCGGCGTCGAGGGAGCGCGAAGACGAGCGAGAGCGCGAAGAGGAAGAGGCCTCCGCCGACGGGGCCGCCGACCGCGCAGCCCCCGCTCGCGCACTCGGGGCACCACGCGCCCGGATCGCGGCAGAGGCGCGCCGAGCCCGGGCCATCGTCCTCGCAGAGGTGGTGCATCGTCCGGTAGACGTAGCTGGCGATCTCGCTCGGCTCCGAGCCCGCGCGCCATTGGTAGATCTTCCGGCAGTTGCGCCCGTTGTCGACGTCGGTCGGCTGACCGCGGCTCACGACGCCGACGATCTCGCCGCGGTTGTCGAGGATGGGCGCGCCGCTCGAGCCGGAGAAGACGTCCGCCGCGAAGAAGAACGTGTCGATGCCGTCCGTGTAGGCGGGGCCGGCGGCGCCGTTGTCGTCGACCTTCAGCGGCAGCCCGAGCCCGTGCGAGAGCACCGAGAGGCGATCCCCGGCCCGCAGGCGGCCCGTGCCGCGGCGGACCGTCGCGGGGCGATGCGGCGGGTCGACGAGGCGGTCGAGGCGAAGGATCGCTTGGTCGCGCAGGTAGCTGATGACGGCGATCTCGCGACAACGATAGACGTCCTCGGGGCCGATCGTCTCGAGCACCCCCTCGCGCGCGTAGTGGTAGTCGAAGACGATGCGCAGGTCGTCGCAGTAGTCCTGCGTCGGGACGCAATGCGCGGCGGTCAGCAGCAGGTCGTCGTCGATGAGCACGCCCGTGCAGTAGGCGACGGCGGGCTGCGTGCGGTGTGGCTGGTCGTCGCACATCGGCACGCCGAACTGCCCTTCGATGCGCTGGTCGAGGGTGATGGTCCGGAGCTCGCCGGTGTCGTCGTCGACGAAGCGTCGATCGACGAGGGCCGCCACGGCGCGGCGCCCGATCTCCTGGAGCAAGGGGTCGCTCGTCTCGAAGAGCTCGACCCGATCGTCGGTGCCGTAGATGCCCGGCTGGCTGATCGAGCCGACGTCGGCGACGCAGCCGAGGAGGCCGAGGCCGAGCAGGCCGAGGAGGCGAGATCGCGACGTCGATCGCATGGGCCGGACTATGCCACGTCGCGCGCGGGGATGCCTCGGACACGGACGACCGGGACGGCATGGCGGGCGGCGGCGCCGCGGCGCGCCAGCTCGCTGGGACACACGCCGAGCCGCGCTCCTTGGGTCCGAAAAAAACGTGATCTCGGAGAGATCGAAGCTGCGTGCGGCGCGTCGGGATCGGGGTCGGGCGAGGCCCGAGAGGAGGAGATGACCATGCCGACCGCCGCCGCTTCGTCCACCCGCCGCCTCGCCCTCGGGGCGACCCTGGCGCTCGCGCTGAGCGCGGGCCCCGCCGCCGCCCAAGGCTGGGGCATCCGCGACACCCCGCCCCCGCCGACCTTTCGCCAGACGATCGACCAGGTCGTGTCGATGCCGCAGGACCCCGCGCTGCAGCAGCGCGCCCGCGCCCTCGGCTTGAACGTCGTCAACGTGATGTGGGAGGACACCGGGCGCTTCCAGGGCTCGAGCGTCGGCCCGAACATCAGCGACCTCACCCTCCAGGTCCGCGAGCCGCTCGGCGGCGGGCAGCACCGCACGCACCTCCTCCCCGTCATCCGCCACCCCAACTTCAGCGACCGCACCGCCGACGTGCGCGCCGACAAGCTCTGGGTCCGGGTCGGGAACCAACGCGCCGGAGCGGGCCTGCACGCGGTCCCGCTGCGCGAGGTGCTCGGCAACCTCCGCGCGTACCTCTCGGACCCGCAGAGCCTGCTCGGCGACGGCGACCTCCTCGCGCCGCGCGACACGCACTACCTCGTCAGCGCGCAGCACGTCTTCGTGCCCCTGCAGCGCGAAGGGCGCAGCGAGTTCAACCCGGTGCTCTACAACTACCAGTCGCAGCCCGGCTCGCCCGCGGTCCTGACGCTCCTCGTGACCCGGCAGGGCACGAGCGCGACGATCATCGAGAACCGCAGCGGCGATCAGAGCTTCCAGGGCTGGGGTCAGCAGCTCTTCTTCAACCACGAGGGGCAGCGGACGGTCTTCACCGCCGAGCGTCGCAGCGCGGTCGCGCAGCGGATCGAGTCCGGCAACGCCACCGCGCAGGACGCGGGCGCGCTCGACGAGGGCGCGGACATGATGATGATCGTGCAGGTGCCGCTCCGCCACCGCAGCCGTCGCTTCGACGGCATGACCGGGGGCGCCCCGATGGCGGCGCCCTCCGCGGCCGCCGAGAGCGCCGCGCCGATGCTGAGGCGCAGCCGCGGCGGCGCGGTCTCGGACGTCGAGGTCGCGGTCGTGGGGCACGGCGACGCCCTCGGTCCCTTCCGCGAGATGGGCGGCCTCCGGCTCGAGCGCGACCCGCGCTTCCCCGTCCGGGTCACCGTGCAGTTCTACCGCGCGACCTCGAACGGTGTGATCAGCGACGCGGACCTGCGGGACGTCAAGCGCCAGATCGATCGTGTCTACGAGGACGGCGACTTCGTCGGCTCGCTCGTCGTGCCGGAGGATGGCCGCCCGCGCCCGACCGAGTGGCAACGCCGCCGGCGCGAGTGGCTCTCGGCGACCGACGCCGCGAGCGGGTCGACGCTGGCGACGACCAGCCCCTACGTCAGCGCGCCCCCCGTCGTGGCGAGCCCCAGCGCCCCGCCGCCTGCGGCCTACGTCGCGACCCCGCCCGCGCCGCCCCGCTACCTCGCGATCCCCGGCACGCCCATCCCGCTCGAGCCCCTCGCCGCGCTCCTGCAGTGGATGCTCTGACTAGAAACTCGACTCGCACGCCAAGAAATCACAGCGAAAATCGGCGGCCGGTTTCATCCCTATGGCTCGCCCGGGCAGGGCGGTCAGGAGCTGAAAAGAAACTCGACTCGCACGCCAAGAAATCACAGCGAAAATCGGCGGCCGGTTTCATCCCTATGGCTCGCCCGGGCAGGGCGGTCAGGAGCTGATTAGGAGCTCAGCCGATTTCGCAAGCCGCCCTACCGGACGGCGCGCAGCGAGCGAAGCGAGCGCTTCGAAGTGGAATCGTTCGAAGCGGAGTGGACGAAGTCCACGGAGCCGAACGATTCCACGAGAGTGTCGGGCCACGCACGAGCGTGGACCCGACCCAGGCTCGCGGGAGGGGGCCCCGCGGGGCTTCATGCCCCGTGGGGGAGGGGCTGGCGACCTGGCGACAGCCCCTCATAGGAAGCTGATTAGGAGCTCAGCCGATTTCGCAAGCCGCCCTCCGGGACGGCGCGCGGCGAAGCGTGCGCGCCGTCCCCGGGGGACGCGACGCGCACGCTCACTCAGACGGCGTCGCAGCTCGCGGCGTTCACTCGTCTTCGGCCGGGTTCGCGAGCTTGCGCGTCCAGAGGATCGCGTCGCGGCGCTCGTCCTTCACGCGGATGCCCTGCGCGAGCAGCCCAGTCTTGCGGTAGCCCGCCGCGAGGTAGGCCGCCGAGAGCATCTCGTCGTCGCTCGGCCCGAACGCGAACGCGCTCACGATGCCACGCTCGGTGAGCTCGTCGCCGATCTGGCGAAGGCCCGCCACGAGCGCGCGGATCTCGTCGTCGTTCGTCGGCGAGCGCAGGATCTCGATCAGCGAGTGGCCGAAGCAGTCCTGGTATTCGCTCGAGATGTAGTTCGGCTTCGCCTTCTTGTACGAGCACTCGTAGTACGCGCGCTCAGCGTCGCGGCCGAAGGTGTCGAAGGCGCCGATGCCCTCACCCTTCTTCCACGCGGCGTCGCGCGCCTTGAAGGCGTCGTCGTCGTCGATCTCGGTCACCGTCGCGCCGCGGAAGGTCTCGGGGATGTCCTTCGAGAGGCGCTTGCCGGCGTTGATGGTCCGCTCCGCGAGCTTCTGCCCGGCGTCGTCGACCTCGGGGCTCGCGGTCTTGTCGCTGATCACGCAGCCGCAGAGGTGCCCGTCGCTCCGCTTGTAGAAGCCGGGGATGGTCCCTTCGCGCACGAAGCCGACCTTCGTCCACGAGCTGACCTCGTCCTTCTCGACGAGCGTGATGACCTTCTCGACGCCCTCTTGCTTGGCGATGCTCTGGATGTAGAGCCGCTTGGCCGGGAGCGCGCCCGCGCGGAAGTCGATCACGCGCACGAAGCTCGTGCGCCGATTGAGGATCAGGCAGAGGTACGCGCTATCGCTTCGGAAGTAGAGCTCCTCGACGATGGGTCCTTCGGGTTTGGGGGCCGGGGTCCCCGTCGCGGTCGTTGCCTTCGCCTTCGCCTTCGCTCGCGCCATGTTGGTCGGTGCCTCTCCGCGAAAAACATTGAAGAATTCGCGCGGCGCGGAAGCTACGACGGCCAGGCGAGAGTGTCAAAGACTCCGGCGTGTCCGAGGCGATTCCGTCCGCCGCGTCCCTCTCGGGCTCGACCTAGCGGGGCGCAAGCTCGCCGCGAGAGGGCGGGCGGGGTCAGCCCGCCTTCTCCGGGACCGGCGTCTTCACGGTCGCGGGCGCGACCTTCTCTTCGGGCTCGGCCTTGGCGGGCTCGTCGAGCGCGAAGAGGGCGCGGGTCGCGGAGATCAGCGCGGCGCCGTCGGGCTCGCCGCCGCTGCGCTTGAGCGCCACGAGCGGGGAGTGCAGGAGCTTGCTCGCCATCGCGCTCACCATCTTGTCGAGCGCGCGGCGGTCCTTCTCGTCGAGGCCGCCGAGCCGCGGGAGCGTGCGCTCGAGCTCGGCCGCCAGCACCTCCTCGACCCGGCGACGCAGCGCGACGATCGTGGGGGTGAGCTCGAGCGAGCGTCGCCACACCTCGAACTCGCCGACCTCGATGTCGACAATGCGCTCGGCGGCGTCGGCGGACTTCCGCCGCGCCTCGAGGTTCTCCTGGGCGACCTTCTGGAGGTCGTCCACGTCGTAGAGGAAGACGTTCTCGAGCTCGCCGACCCGCGGATCGACGTCGCGAGGGACCGCGATGTCGATGACGAAGAGCGGCCGGTGCCGTCGCGCCTTCACGACGCCCTTCATGAGCTCGTGGGTGAGCACGAAGGTCTGGCTCGAGGTCGAGCAGATCACCACGTCGGCGCCGACGAGCTCGCTCGCGAGCTGCTCGTAGCCCGCGGCCACGCCGCCGAGCTCCCGCGCGAGCGTCGTCGCCTTGGTCGGGGAGCGGTTGACCACCGTGAGGTGGGCGCCCGACCCGGCCAAGCTCCGCCCCGCGGCCTCGCCCATCTCGCCGGCCCCGAGGAGGAGCACCCGCCGGCCGCCGAGCTCGCCGAAGATCTTCTTGGCGAGCGAGGTGGCGATGCTCGAGACGCTGACGGTCCCTTCGGCGATGCCCGTCTCGCTGCGCACGCGCTTGGCGACGGCGAAGGCGCGCGTGAAGCAGCGGCCGAGCAAGGTCCCGACGGTGCCCGTCTCGCTCGCGGCCTCGAAGGCCTCCTTGAACTGTCCGAGGATCTGCGGCTCGCCGACGACCATCGAGTCGAGGCTCGCGGCGACGCGGAAGGCGTGACGGACGGCCTCGGCCCCACGCAGCACGTAGAGGGAGCTCTCGAGCTCCTCCGCCGACTCCGCCCGTCCGCGCAGGTGGTCGATCGCGGCGCGCGCGGCGGCGTTCGGATCGTCGGCGACGCCGTAGAGCTCGACGCGGTTGCAGGTCGAGACGAGCACCGTCTCCGCGAAGACCCGCGGGGCGAGCTCATGCAGGACCGGCGGCAAGCGGTCGCGCGGCACGGCGAGGCGCTCGCGCAGCTCGAGCGGCGCCGTGTGATGGGAGAGCCCGACGACGACGACGTCGCTCAAGACGCCCCTCCGAGGTCGCGGATGGAGTAGCCCACCAGCACCGCGGCCGCGCAGAGGAAGCCGACGATGGTGCCGATCGCGGCCCGTCGGCCACGCCAGCCCGCCGCGATGCGCAGCACGAGCACGCCCGCGAAGAGCACCCACGCCGCGAGCCCGAAGGCCTGCGGGCTCGTCACGAGCACGCCTTGGTGCACGCGCGTCGCCCAGAAGGCGCCGGTGACCACGCCGACCGTCAGGAGCGGGAAGCCCACGCTCACGGCGCGGAGGCTGAAGCCGTCCAGGACGTCGAGCGCGGGGAGCCGCTCGAAGACGCCCGTCAGGCGCTTCTGTCGCAGCATCCGCTCCTGAATCACGTAGGCGACGGCCGCGCCGAAGGCGAGCGCGAAGGCCACGAGCCCGACGACGTTCACGCCGATGTGGAAGGGCAGGAGCGCTGAGCGGGTGTCCTCGGAGACGTGCTCGACGCTGCGTCCGAGGCCCGAGCCGAGGAAGAAGAAGAGCGCGACCGGCGTGATGAAGGCGCCAAGCACGGTGATGCTCTGCCTCTTGAGCCCGGCCAGGAGGAACGCGCTCACGATGCCGAGCGAGAGCATCGTGAGGGTCTGGTGCATCCGACCCATCGGGGGGGCCGCGGCCTGGTGGTCGGCGACGAGGTACGCGAGGTGCAACGCGACCGAGGCGAGCAGGGCGATGCGCGCGAAACGCCCGGGCCCCTCGAGCCCTCGCACGAGCGAGACGAGGTAGAGCACGCAGGCGAGCCCGTAGGCGAGCGCGGTCGCGACGAAGAGGGCGGCGAGCACGGTCAAGCGCTCACCTCCCGAGGAAGAAGCGGGCGAGGCGATCCAGCGTCTCGTGCCCAGTGGGGACGTAGGTCGAGGTGTCGTTGCCCTCGAAGATCGGCTCGCCCAAGAAGCCCTCGACGACGGTGAAGGCGGAGTCGCCGTGGATCAGCGAGTCGGAGACGTGCTCGCCCCCCATCGCAGCGAGCTCGGCGACGTCCTTCACGCGGCCGATCAGGCCGAGCGGATCTCCGCCCCCGGCGATCTCCTCGAGCACGTGGACCGCCGTCTTCAGCCGGAAGCGCTGGCCCCCGGACGAGAGCGTGAGGATCTCCCCGTCGACGGAGACCTGGCCCTCCGTCATCCAGGTATCGAGCGTCTCTTGAGAGACGAAGAGGCGGTGCTCGGCCATGGGCGTGGCGCACAGGCTACCACGTTTCGGGCCCAGAGGCCGCGGGGGGGCCGTCGCGGGACGCCACGCAGGGCGGCGGCGTCCATGGCTGGCGACGGGGCGGGCGACCAGGCGGGCGACCGAGCGAAGTGCGCGAGTCGTTTGGACTTTCGCCATGCCTACGTGCGACGCTGGCCCGGGGAGATGACGGTCGACGAAGCGCTCTGGATCGTGGTGCCCGCGGCGCAGGCGCTCTGGGTCGCGTACATCGCCATCTACATCCTGCTCGAGCGGCGGAGCCCGGCGGGGACGCTCGCGTGGATCTTCTTGCTCGCGTTCCTGCCGCTCATCGGCCTCATCATCTACTTCTTCCTCGGGCCGCGGCGATTTCAGCGGCGCCAGCGCAAGTTCTTCGCGGCGCGCGCGCGCGTGCGAGCGCGCAACGAGGAGGAGGCGGCGCGGGCCACGCTCCGCGAGGCGCGCGCGCTCCCGCTCGTGCAGCTGGCCGAGACGGCGGCGGGCGTGCCCGCGCGCCCGCGCGCCGGCGACCTCGATCTATACCTCGACGGTGCGACCGCGTACGCGGCGATGGAGGAGGCGATCGCGGCGGCGACCCACCACGTCCACCTCGCCTTCTACATCTGGGACCCGGACCACTCCGGGACGCGCTTTCGGGACGCGCTCGTGGAGCGAGCGCGGGCGGGCGTGGAGGTCCGCGTGCTCCTCGACGGGCTCGGCGCCAAGGCGACGGGCCGCTTCTGGCGGCCGCTGCTCGACGCCGGTGGGCGCGTGGAGCGCTTCAACCCGCTGCGGATCTCGAGCTTTCGGCCGCGCCTCGTCAACTTCCGCTCACACCGGAAGATCGTCGTGATCGACGGCGCGATCGGCTTCACCGGCGGCATGAACGTCGCGGACTGTCATACGTCCGAGCGCTCCGGCGACGAGGCCTGGCGCGATACGATGGCCCGAGTCCGAGGCCCCGCGGTCCGCGGTCTGCAGATGGTCTTCCTCGCCGACTGGGACTTCGCGGCCGAGGAGCGGGTCGGCGGCGCGGCGTACTTCCGCGCGAGCGCGCCGAGCGACGAGCCCTCGACGGTGCAGATCGTCGCGAGCGGCCCGGACGAGAACTTCGACGCGATCCACAAGCTCTACGTCGGGGCCATCGCCGCCGCCCGCGAGCGCGTCTGCCTGACGACGCCGTACTTCGTCCCGGACGAGGCGCTCCTGCAGGCGCTGCAGATCGCGTCGTTCCGCGGGGCCGACGTGCGGGTCCTCGTCCCGAAGACGGGCGACATCCCGCTCGTCGCCGCCGCTGCGCGTTCGTACTACCCCGAGCTCCTGCAGACGGGGGTGCGCATCTTCGAGTACGGGCCGCCAGTGCTCCACGCCAAGACCCTGGTCGTCGACGAGGTCCTCGCCGTGGTCGGCACGGCGAACGCGGACCCACGCAGCTTTCGGCTGAACTTCGAGGTGGTGCTCGCCGCGTGGGACGCGCGCCCGTGCCGCGCGCTCCGGAGCGCCTTCGAGGCGGACCTCGCGCGCGCGGAAGAGGTCACGCTCGAGACCGTGGCGGGGTATGGGCTCGGCCGCCGGATCGTCTCGGCGGGTGCGCGCCTCTTCTCGCCGGTGCTCTGAGGCTCGTGGGAGGGGGCCCCGCGGGGCTTGCCCCGTGGGGGAGGGCCTCAAAGGAGGCTGACGGTCAGTCGAGGCCGACCCGGGCGAGGATGCCCGCGAGCCCATCGCTGGTCTCGGCGTTCGCGAGCTGCCGCATCGCCTGTCGCTCGAACTCTTCGGTGCGATCCTTGAGCACGAGCTGGACGTGGGCGCCGAGGTGCGCGGGGAGGGCGAGGTCGAGCTCGAAGATGTCGCCCGCGACGAGCGTCCGCTCGGGCGCCACGCCGGTCTCGTCCCAGATGTGGCGGAGCACCTCGTAGTAGTGGCCGCGACGCAGGTAGATCGGTCGGCCGAGCCCGGAGACCGCCATCGTCGCGGGCAGGGCGGCGAAGCGCGGGTCCACGGGCGCGGGGTCGACCACGAAGAATTTCTTCGCGTTCCCGTGCACGGCGAGCCGCTCGCGCCCCCGCGGCGCGAGGCGATCGATCTTCGCTTGGACGTCGTGCGTCGCGGAGTTGGTCACGACGTACGTGGGGATCCCGCTCTCGAGGAGGGCCTCGACGACACGTTTGGCGTCGGGTCGAAAGACGGTGTCCGCCTTGGGGTAGTTGCGATGGTAGAGCCCCTGGAGGAGCTCGGTGCGCGCGTCGCCGTCGAGGTAGAGGCCGCGTCGGTCGAGGACCATGTTGATGATCACGGTCGCGCGCAGGTAGGGGTCGGCGTTCCCTGGCGCGACGATGCGCCCCTCGTGGAGCCAGCCGTGGTTCGCGGGGTCGGCGGTCAGGACGGCGTTCGCCTCCTCCCAGTCTCGCTCGAAGCCCTCGCCGAGGATCTCGCGGACGTCGGCGAGGTAGGCCTCGAAGAACGGGCCGGCCTCCTTCTCGACGTCGGTGAAGGTTCCGTCGAAGTCCAAGAGGACGAGGTCGTATCGCATCGGCGCTCTGGCGGGCCCGTGGAAGAACGCCGATCTTCGACGCGGCCTGCGTGTTCGAGGGGAGGATCCGCCGGGCTCGTCGGTCGAGGCTGGCGGGCTGAGCGTCCCCTGCTAGCCCGATTCGCGGGTGGGGACAAGCACGGCCGGGCGCCCGAGGTCTGGGGCCCGGCGGACCCCGACGTGGGGTCGCGAGGGGGGCGGGAGGGGGGAGGCGAACGGCCGTCGCGTGCTGCGCGGCGCTGGAGTATCGTTCGCTCGTGATGGGATGGAGGATCTTCTCCGACGAGCGTGGCTTGTCGACGACCGAGTACGTGATCCTGGTGGTGCTCATCGGGGCCATCGGTCTCTTGGCGTGGAACCTGCTCGGCAAGTCCGTGGAGGAGAAGGTCGTGATGGCGAGCGCGCAGATGGGCGCCGTCGGCGCCGCGAGCGACCGAGGGGAGGGCGGCGCCCGGAGCGCGGGCGGCGGCGGGGAAGACGGCCCCGCCCCCGCGGAGGAGCGCCCGGGTCGAGAGGGTGCCGTCGCGTCGCAGGGCGCGAGCGGGACCAGCGCGATGTCGGGCGGCCGCGAGGGCGTCGAGGTCGTGGGGGTCGTGACGCGCTCGGGCGAGGGGGGGATGACCGTGTACTCGGCGCCGGGCGCGGACCAGGACGACAGCGGCTTCTGGATCACCATCCTCGGGATCGTCCTCGCGTTCTTCGGGCTCATCGCCTTCTTCGCGCGCGTCAAGGGTCGAGCGGCGCGATGACCATGAACGGACTTCGTTGACCCTCGGAGGCGGCGTGCGGCAAGCTCCCCTCGTGCGGAGGTTCCTCGTCTTGACGACGCTCGTGATCGGCTGCGCCACCGAGCCGCTCGGCTCGAACTTCGTCAGCCCCGACCCGATGGTCGACGAGGACTTCTTTCACTGTCGGATCCAGCCCGAGATCATCGCCGCGCATCGCTGCGCGAGCGGCGGCGCGGGCGAAGGCGGCGCCTGCCACTCGGCGCGTTCGGCGCTGCGGCTCGAGCCCGCGGGCGAGACCGACCCGCCGCCCGCGTGCGAGGGAGACGTGCTCGTGGGCGTGCCGCCGCTCTCGTACATCCAGAATTTCGAGCGGGTGCGGTTCACGCTGCGCGCGGATCCCTTCTCGAGCCCCTTCTACCGTCGGCCGCTCGCCCTCGACTCCCACCCGCGCGAGATCTTCTCGCCCTCGTCGGGCGAGGCCGACCTCGTGATCGAGTGGCTGGGGGGCCGATGAGCCACGCGCGTTCCACGGCCATGACCGCGCTCGTCGTGCTGGTCGCGCTCGTCGCGTTTGCGTCGCCCGCGAGCGCCGACGAGGTGGAGGTCTACGCGCGCGTGGTCGTCGACTCGACCCCGCTGAGGAGCGGGCCGTCGAGCGCGCACCGCCAGGTCGGGATCGCGATGCGCGGGGACACCTTCCTCGTGAAGCAGCGCTCGACCCGTGGGTATTGGTTCCAGGTCGAGCGTCCCGACGGAACGCTCGCGTGGATCATGGGCGACGCGACCTACAATCACGAGGTCGGCGAAGGCGGCGAGGTCCGGCGCTGGCGGGTCTTCGCGCCGCCGCCCCTGCGCGAAGCGCGGATGGAGATCTCCGCCACCTTCGGCGTGCTCGGTGGTGGGGGCCTCATGGCGGTCCGCCCGACGATCCTCATCGCGCCGGTCTTCGGGATCGAAGCGACCGCGGCGGCCGCGGTGTCACGGGCGGGGCGCCTCCTGCTCTTCGGAGGCGCTGGCGTGGTCAACGTCTTCCCGGATTGGCCGGTGGTGCCCTTCTTCTCCGTGGGGGGAGGGGTCGCGCTCAGTGATCCGAACGCCGACACGTTCTTGCTCGAGTCGGGCTCGATCCCGATGCTCTTCGGGGGGGGAGGGCTGCGCTTCGGGTTCCGGCAGCGCTTCACGATCCGGATCGAGGTGCGGGCCTACGCGTTCTTCGAGCCCGGACGCTACGTCGCCCAGGAGGAGATCAGTGGTGGACTCTCGGTCTTCTTCTGAGGCGCGACACGGCGCGGGTTGGGGCGCGCGTTTCGCATGGGCGCTCGCGCTCGGGCTGGTCGCCGCGTGCTCCACCGTGCGCCCCGAGGACAAGGAGTACCTCGCGCAGCCGGCGATGAGCTTCCAATCCGGGGGCGAAGAGGACGCCCACGGCGAGCACGTGATGCAGAACCGAGAGGGGTCGTTCGGGGCCGGCGCGGTCAGCGGCGGGGGGTGTGGGTGCAACTGAGGCCCCGCAGGTCGATGCCCGCTCTCCTCGCGGTCGTCGCGGCGTTGGTGACGCTGGCCGCCGCCGGGGACGCTCGGGCTCAGGTTCAGGCGTCGACCACCGCGACCTACTACCACGAGAGCGGCGGCGGCCTCTCGCACAACGCGATCACGCCCTCGGTGCGCGTGCGCGGCACGATCCGTGACGCGGTGACGGTGCGCCTCGGCTGGGACGCCGACATCGTGAGCGGCGCGAGCGTCGCGGTCGTGGACGCGCCCGGTGACGTCGACGCGATCACGAGCGCGACGCGGTGGAGCGATTTTCGGAACGTGGTGTCGGGCGGCATCGGCGTGCGGGGCGAGTACACGAGCCTCGACGTCACCTACGCGTGGGGCCGAGAGAGCGACTACCGCTCGCACTCCTTCGCCATCGCGGGCCGCGCCGAGCTCTTCGATCGCAACACGACCTTCGAGCTGAGCTACGCGCGCGGCTTCGACCAGATCTGCAATCTGCGTCAGCCGCGCGCCCAGGACGCCGTCGACCGGCAGCGTCTGCCGAGCAGCGACGGCTGCTTCTCGGCGGACGATCGCGAGGCGCTCTCGCTCAGCTTGCAGACCTTCCAAGGGAGCTGGACGCAGGCGTGGCTCCCGATCCTCACGACGCAGCTCACGCTCACCGCGCAGGTGCTCAACGGCTACCAGGCGAACGCCTATCGCGCGGTCTGGCTCGGGCGGGCGGCGGCGCAGGAGCACCACCCGGAGAACCGCGTGCGATACGCGGCCGGGCTCGGCGTGCGCTTGTGGGTGCAGCCGCTGCGCGGGGCGCTGCAGCTCTTCGGGAGGGCCTACCGCGACACGTGGAACATCCTGTCGGCGACGGCCGAGCTCGCTTGGGAGCAGAACATCGCCGCGGGTCTCCGCGTCCGGGTCCGCGGCCGCTATTACAACCAGACGGGCGCCGCGTTCTTCAGCGACGACTACGGGCGCGCGCCACGGGGCCAATACTTCACGGGTGATCGTGAGCTCTCGCCGATGTCGAGCTTCGTGGCGGGCGGGCGGATCCGGTGGGAGCTGCCGGCGGGAGACGACGGCAAGGTCGGGCCCTTCAACGCCTTCGGGATCGCGGCGGTCTTCGACTGGATCAAATACGACTTCCGCGAGTTCCGCTATGGGCGGGTCGCCGTGCCCAACGACACGGGCATGCTCGCGACCCTCGGCCTCGACGCGGAGTTCTGAAGACGACGTGCCAATTGGCCGAGAAATCGAGGGACAAGCCTTGACCTCGCCTCTGTGCGCCGGCAGGATCGCAGGACATGTCACGCCGAATGCGGAGCGCGCTCCTCGCGCTCGCGGTGTTCGGGCTGGCTTCCCTGGCGTTCGCGGATGCCATCGGGGGAGTCGGTGATCCGGGTCCCGAGGGACCCAGGGTAGAGCCCGCGGAGGTCGAGCCTCCCGTGGGTGCTGCCGAGAGGTGGTCGTTCCGAGCGCCGCGTGACGCGATCCCTGCCTGGGCTTTGAACGAGATCCCGCGCCGCCAGGCGTCGAGCGGACGGATCTGGGCGCGTGCGCGTTGGCACGACGCGCCGATCTACGCCTCGCGCAACACGCGCTTCGGGCTCGGTCGCGCGCGTCGGAGCGCCGCGATGCGGGCGACGACGTCGTCTCGTAACGCTCACTGCGCCGGCCGGTGGTTGCATCTTGCCTCGGGCGGCTTCGCCTGTACGGCGCGCGGCTTTGACGCGCGCGACGAGCCGCCGCCCCCTTTCGCGACACCGAGACCGCCCGCCGAGGAAGAGGTCCTGCCGTACCGCTACGCGATGGTGCGCGATCGCGCGGCCTATCGCTTCCGCTCCTTGCCCACTCGGCGCGAGTGGGAGCTGGCCGCCGAGGGGCGCGCCCCTCGATCGGCGGAGCGGCTCGACGGCGATTACTTCGTCGCGGTGGACGGGGAGGTCGAGCACCTCGGCCAGCGCTTCGTGCGGACGGCCCGTCGACGCTTCGTCGCCGCGTCGGCGCTCGAGACCATCACGCCCTCGCGTTTTCACGGTGAGCACGATCCCGAGGGACTTCGCCTTCCAATCGCGTTCGTGATCGCGGGCGGCGCGCGCGTTTCGCGCATCGTGGAGACCGCGGAGGGGCGTGTCCGCGCGCCGGCCGGTCGCGCGGAGCGGTACGCGCGCTTCTCCGTGGCGCGGGAGGTGAGCGCGCGTGGGCGGTCGTTCGTCGTGGACGCGGCGGGCCGCGCCGTGGCCCGCGACGCCGTGCGTGTCGCGCGTGGTCGCGAGCGACCCGAGGGCATCCCCGAAGGAGCGCGCTGGGTGCACGTCGACCTCGACGAGCAGATCCTCATCGCGTGGGAGGGCGACACCCCCGTCCTCGCGACGATGGTCTCGACCGGCAAGGATGGATACGAGACGCCGACGGGGCTCTTCCGCGTGTCGCAGAAGTACGTGTCCACGACGATGCGCGGCGACGATCCAACCGACGGCGTCTACGACGTGGGCGAGGTGCCCTGGACGCTCTTCTACGACGGCAGCTACGCCTTGCACGGCGCGTACTGGCACGATGGCTTTGGCGAAGTGCGAAGCCACGGCTGCACGAACGTCGCACCGGCCGACGCGCGCTGGCTCTTTGGTTGGTCGACGCCCACCCTGCCCGAGGGGTGGCATGGGATCCGGGAGCCCGGCACCTGGGTCTGGGTGACCGGCGGTGAGTAGAACGCGCGCGCGAGGATCAGCGAGCCGCGAGCAAGCGCTCGGCGATGCGGAGGATCTCGGCGGTGTCCGTGGGCTTGGTGACGTAGGCGTCGACGCCCGCGTCGAAGCCCCGCACGCGGTCGATGCGGTCGGCCTTGGAGGTGACCATGACGATCGGGACGTCGCGGTACGCGTCGAGCGCGCGCAGGCGACGGGTGAGCCCGTAGCCGTCGAGCCGCGGCATCACCACGTCGGTCGTGACGAGGTCGAACGCCTCGGCGCGAGCGCGGGACAGCCCCTCCTCGCCGTCGCGGGCGGTGGTCACGACGTAGCCGCCGGCCTCGAAGGCGCGGCGGAGGCTCTCGCGGATGACGTCCGCGTCCTCGACGATGAGCACCCGGCGCGCGCCGCCTGCCTGTCCCGTGGCGGTCGCGCCGCCAAGGCCCGGGGTGGGGCGCGTCGGCATCCCTCTGCCGTGGGACTGCGAGAGATTTACGAGGCTCGGGAGATCCAGGACGAGCACCGGTCGATCGCCGACCAAGGTCGCCCCCGCCGCGCCGGGCACGCGCCGCAGCAGCGTGCCGAGCGTCTTGAGCACGACCTCTTGGCGGCCGAGGAAGCCATCGCACGCGAACGCGACCACGCGCTTGCCGAGGTCGGCGAGGATGATCGGCAGCTCGTCCGGGAGCTCGCCCGCGGCCTCGTTCCAGCCGAGCAGCTCCCCGAGGCGGAGCAGCGGCACCTCGGCGCCCTCGTCGAGGATGGTCTCTCGGCTCCCGGTGAGCCGGATGTCGCGCGGCGGGAGCGCGAGCGTCCGACGCACGAGGTCGAGCGGGATGGCGAGCGTCTGCCCCGCGACGCGCACGAGGAGGACTTGCACGATCGCGAGCGTCAGCGGGAGCCGCAGCTCGAAGGTCGTGCCTCGGCCCTGGCGCGACTCGACGTGGACCGTGCCCTTCAGGCGGGTGATCGTCTCGCGCACGACGTCCATGCCGACCCCGCGTCCCGAGACGTCGCTGACCCGCTCGGCGGTCGAGAAGCCCGGGGCGAAGATGAGGTCCACTGCCTGCGCGTCCGTGAGCGACGCCGCGCGAGCTTCATCGAGCAGACCCCGCTCGACCGCGCGGCGGCGCACCTTCGCGGCGTCGATGCCGCCGCCGTCGTCGCTGAGCGAGAGCACGACCTGGCTGCCTCGGTGATGGGCCGCGAGCCGGAGCGTGCCCTCCCGAGCCTTGCCCGCCGCCTCGCGCGCGTCGGGTGACTCGAGCCCGTGGTCGATCGCATTGCGGATGAGGTGCATCAGGGGATCGTCGAGCTGCTCGACGAGGACCTTGTCGAGCTCGACGTCCTCCCCGCGGGTCTCGAGGACGACCTCCTTGCCGAGCTGCTGCGCGAGCTGCCGGATGGTCCGTGGGTACCGCGCCCAGCCCCGCCCGACCGGCACCATCCGCAGCTTCATCACCTGATCGCGCAGCTGTCCGCTGACCCCCTCGAGCCCGCGCTGCGCGCCCTCGAGGTCTTGCCGCAGGTCGTCGAAGACGCGCTGCAGCCGCCCGAGCTCTTCCGCGACGTCCTCGCGCGCGAGGGGGGCGCGGCGCCCGCGGCGACCGAACCCTCGCCGCCGCTGGACGTCCAGCTCGCGCGTGAGCATCCCGAGGTCGGCGAGGCCCGTCCCGAGCTTCCCTTTCGCGAGCACGAGCTCGCCGACGAGGTCGAGCAGGAGGTCGAGCTTCGCGAAGTCGATGCGCAAGGTCGACTGCGCCTTCGGCGCGGCGGGGGAGGTCTCGTCGGCGCTCGGGGGAGGCGCCGCGAGCTCTCTCGAGCTGGCCGGTGGGGCGCCCGCGCTGGGGTCGAGCAGCCGCGCCAAGACGGGCGCGACGTCGACGTCGAGGTGTGCGCGCGCGCTGGCCCGCTCGAGGATGGCGCCGAGCACGTCGACGGTCGCGAGCAGCACGTCGATGACGCCCCGGTCGACCGCGCGCTTTCGGTCGCGGACCTGGCCCACGAGGTCTTCGGCGTGGTGCGCGACCCGGGCCATCTTTTTGAGGCCGACGAAGCCGCTCGAGCCCTTCAGCGTGTGAAGATCGCGGAAGAGCGCGCGCACGATCTCGGCGTCGTCGGGGCTGCGCTCGAGCGCGAGGAGCTGCGCGGCGACGCTCTCGAGGCGCTCGCGGCTCTCCTCGAGGAAGGGGTCGATCATGTCCTCGTCGACGCTCGGCTCCCAGGCGCTGTCGTCGGGCTCGGCGGCGGCCGCGCGAGGTGGCGGAGGGATCGCGGGGCGCGCGCCGCCGAGCGCGTGCGCGAGCGCGCGGAGGGCCGCCGCGTCGTAGCGCGCCCCCGACTCGTCGGCGTTCGCGAGCGCGTCGAGCGCTCCGTCGAGGGCGGCGAAGGCGGGGGCGAGCTCGTCGGCGCTCGCGCGCGCGCTCGCCCGGACCATCGCCGTCGCGAGCTCTGCGAGCTCCGGCATCACCAGCACGGCGGCGTCGAGCGCGAGCGCCTGCAGGGGGTCGGCTGCGGCCTGCGGCGTCGCGGCGCGCGCGGCGTCGAGCAGCGGGCGCGCGTCCGCGAGGAAGCGATCCAGCGGCGTCATGCGGATCTCCGGAGCGTCGCCGGTGGCACGACGCCGTGGCGGCGCAGGAAGCGCTCGACGCCGGGGCTCGTCCCCACCAGGACGAGGCGCTCGCGCAGCTCGGCGGCGACGCGCGCGAGCGCCTCACCCGACGCGTCGTCGGCGTAGCCGAGCGCCGAGAGATCCAAGGTGCCGCCGCCCGCCGCGACGAGCGGCGCGAGCGCGAGCTGGCACGCGCGCACGCCGGACGCCTCCGTCAGCTCGCCGGCGAGCCGCGCCGACGGCGACAGGCGCGACGCTGCTGGTCGCTCCGCGACCTCGAGCGGCGGGCGCGCGGGAGGCTCGCCGGGGGTGCTCGCGCTGCGCCGCGGAGCGGTGCGCTCGGGGAGTGGCTCGGGCGGGAGCACGCTCGTGCGCTCCTCGACCCGCCGGTAGAGCGTCCCCTCCTCCGTGCGGATGGCCTCCACGCCCTCGACGTCGCCGAGCCGGTCTGCGTAACCGAGCGCTACGTAGCCGTGCATCCGCACGGAGCCGAAGAGCTGCTCGGTGACGCGCGCGCGGGTCGCGGCGTCGAAGTAGATCAGCACGTTGCGGCAGAGGATGAGGTCGCGGTCGCGGGGGTAGGGGTCGGTGAGCAGGTTGTGGGTCTCGAAGCGGACCTTCGCGCGGACGTCGTCGCGGACCAGCACGGTCCTCCCGTCCTCCACGAACGCGCGCGAGCGCAGCTCGTCGGGGACGTCGCGGGCGCGCTCGGCGTCGAAGCGCCCCTCGCGCGCGGCGCGGATGGCCTCCGGGCTGAGGTCGGTGGCGAGCACCTCGATGGCGAGGCTCGGGCGCGCCTGTGCGAAGAGGAGCACGAGCGTGTACGCCTCTTCGCCCGAGGCGCAGCCGGCGCTCCAGACCCGCAGCGGTCGGCGCTCGGCCTCGCAGGTGGCGGCGAGCTCGGGGAGCGCGATGCGGCGGAGCGCGCGCAGCTGCCGCGGGTGGCGGAAGAAGCGCGTCTCGCCGACGCGGAGACCCTCGACGAGCAGCGCGAGCTCGTCCTCGTCACCGGCGAGCAGGCGCTCCACATAGGCGGGGGCGCTCTCGCCGAGTCCACGGGCCGCGATCCGCGCCGCGACGCGGGACTCCAGCAGCCAACGCTGTCGGTCCGAGAAGCGCAGGCCCGCCCGCTTGGCGACGATGGCTGCGAGGGGATCGAAGAGGGGCGTGGGCAGGTGCACGAGGCCAGCCCTCAGCCCTTGCCCTTGCCGAGGGCCTTCGGCGCCTCGCTCGGGGGCAGCGCCGGCGCCTCGTCGACGATCCGCGAGGCGTCGATGCGGAAGCCCTTCACGCTCTCTTCGAGGCCGTGGGCCAGGCGGTGCAGGTGCTCGCCCTGGTCGACCGCCTCTTCGCTCGACGAGAGCACGTCGGCGGCGATGCGTTGGACCGCGTCCATGTTGCGCGCGATCTCGTCGCTCGCCACCGCCTGCTCCTGGACCGCCTGCGCGGTGTCCTCGACGACCTGCAGGAGGCTGTGGAGATCGGCGAGCGTGTGGGTGACGAGCTTCGTCCCCTCCTCGACCTCGCGCGTGCCAGCGTCCATCGCGCGGACGGCCTCGACCGTCTGCTCGCGGATCGTCGCGATGAGCTCCTCGATGTCGCGCGCGCTCTGCCCCACGCGCTTGGCCAGGCTGCTGACCTCGTCGGCGACGACCGCGAAGCCCTTGCCGTGCTCGCCGGCGTGGGCGGCCTCGATGGCCGCGTTCAGCGCGAGGAGGGTGGTCTGGTCGCTGATCTGCCGGATGACCTCGACGATGTTGCCGATGCGCTTGCCGCTCTCGCCGAGATCTTGGATGCGGGCCGCGGCCTCGTCGACGGTGGTGCGGATCCCGCTCATGCGAGAGATCGCGTCCTCGACCGCCGCGCCGCTCTTGCGGGCGACGCGCGTCGCCTCGGTCGCGTTCTCGGCGACCTGCTGGATCGAGGCGCTGAGCTCCGTGACCGCGGCGGTCGAGGACTCCGTCTTGCGAGCCTGTTCTTGCGCTCCGTCGAGCATCTGGCGCGACGCCGCGCTGATCTCCGCGCTCGAGGCGCCGACTTGGAACGCCGCGCGTTGCACCTTCGCGGCGAGATCGTGGATGTGACCGAAGACGGCGTTCAGGTTCTCGGCGAGGCGCCCGAGCTCGTCGCGGCGTCCGACCTCGAGGCGGCGCGTGAGGTCTCCTTGGCCTCGGGCGAGGTCTTCGGTCGCGGCGACGTAGAGGTTGATGCGGCGTGTGATGAACCACGCGAGGAGCCACCCGACGGCCAGCGTGAGCAGCCCCGTCAGCACGAGCGAGGAGAGCGACTCGCTCACGCGCTCCTCGAAGCGCTGCTGCTCGTTGGCCTGCCGGAGGATGTAGAAGTCGCCGAGGTCGCCGAGCTCGCCGCCGTCGTAGCCGCGGACCAGATCCGATTGGTGGAAGTGCCAGAGCGCCCCGTTGTGGGCGATGACGTTCACCTCGCGCTGACCGTCCTGGATCACGCGCCAGCGCTCGGGGTGGAGGGCCTCGGCGAGGCCCGCCATCTCGTCGTCCGGGAACGCCGCGAAGTAGATGTTGCCGCTCTGCTTCGCGAGCACGAGGCGGACGCGCTGGGTGGGGTCGGCGTTCGACTGCTCCGCCAAGCGCTGCGCCATGCGCGAGAGCCGCGTGCCGAGGATGAGCGCGCCGCGCACGACGTCGTCGTCGCTGCTGCGCGCGGGGGCGCTCGAGACCTGGTAGACCTCGTCACCGACGACCGCGAGCTGCGCCGTGAGGACGAGGCCCGAGAGCGCGTCCGCGACGAGGCGCGACCGCGCGAGCTCGTCGTCGGGCAAGGTCGTCAGGCCTCGCCCGCGGACCGTGCGGCGGCGCGCGTCGACCAGCATGACGAGGTCCGGCGCCGCGGTCTCGGCGAGCGCCTGCGTGACGTCGGGGAGCTGGTCGAGGGCGTCGTCGCGGAGCGCGTCGCCGAGGCGGAAGCCCCGAACCGCCAGGGCGGCCGCGGCCGCGAGGCCCTCTCCGAGATCTTTTCGGTGGGCCTCGAAGCGTTCGAAGTGCCGTCCGAGGTAGGCGCTGCCGCTCCACTCTCGGTGCGCGCGGTAGACGCGGTAGGCGCCGATCGCGCCCTCGGCGACGCCGACGAGCAGGATGGTCAACATGATCTGGGCCCGAAGGCCAAAGCGGGCGCTGCGTTTGCGGTCGCTCATCGTTCGTGGCTCCGAGGGGGCTCCTCACCGAGGTACGCGCGGAGAGGGGGCGCGGCGAGGACCCGCGCGAGATCGAGGACGGGGAGGGGGCGCTCGGGTCGCGAGACTACGCCGAGCAGCAGGGCGCCCTCCTCCTCGGGGAGGGTGTCGGGGGCAGTGGCGATCGCGTCGCTCGTCACGGTGTGCAGCGGGCCGAGCTGGTCGACCAAGATCGCTGCCTGGGCGTGGCCCACGTCCGCGACGAGGAGCCGCGAGGTCGGATCACGGCGGGCGGGCGGGTAGCCGAGGAGGGCGGCGACGTCGAGGACCGCGAGGATCTCGCCGCGGAGGCTCATCAGGCCGATGATCGCGGGCGGCGTCCCGAAGACCGGGGTCACCGGGCGCATCTCGACGGTCTCGCGCACCTGCGTGATCGGCGCGCCGAGCGAGCGCCCGCCCACGTCGAAGGTGACGAGCTTGAGGGGCGGCTGGGTGGGGCTCTCTGGGTGGTGCTCGGGGGCCACGGTGCCTCGGCGGCGCGAGGCTATCACGAGCGCGCTCTGGCGCGACGAGCGGCGCCCGCGTCCGCGTCCCGTCATGGCGTGGGTCGAAGTGGGGAGACGGACGGTGTAGCGTCGCCCGATGCTGACACGCGCGCTCGGTGAGACGGGGCTTCGTGGCTCGGTGGTGGGGCTCGGCGCGGGGCCGCTCGGGGACGAACGGCTCGACGACGCGGCCGCGGAGCGGCTCGTGCGGGGCGCCCTCGACCTCGGCGTGACGTTGTTCGACACGGCGCCCTCGTACGGACGCAGCGAAGAGCGGCTCGGCCGCGCGCTGGCTGGGCAGTCGGGCGGTGACGTCCTCGTGTCCACCAAGCTCGGCTACGGGGTCGACGGGGTGGAGGATTGGACCGGCGAGTGCGTTCGTCGCGGCGTGGACCGCGCGCTCGGGGTTCTCCGGCGGGAGCGGATCGACATCGCACACCTGCACTCGTGCGGGCCGGAGATCCTGGCGCGCGAGGAGATCCGACGCGCGCTCGAGGACGCGGTGCGAGACGGGAAGGTCGGGGTCGCCGCCTATTCGGGCGACGGCGACGGACTGCGGGCGGCGAAGTCGCTCGGACTCTTCCGTTGCTTCCAGGTCAGCCACAACCTCGTCGATCAGGAGGCGTGCGCGGAGGGCATGCCCGATGGCGCGGCGGTGCTCGGCAAGCGGACGCTCTTGAACGCCGCCTTCGTGTTGCAGGGCGCCGAGCGTCCGGACGTCGCCGAGTACGAGCGCCGCTTCGCGGCGGTCGAGTGGCCCGAGCTCGTGCGCGACCGGCCCGCCGCCGCCGCGCTGCGCTTCGCGGCCTTCGGCGGCCCACACGCGGTCCTCGTCGGCACGTCGAGACTCGACAACCTCGCGCGCGCGGTCGAGGCGCTCGACGAGGGGCCGCTGCCGCTCGAGACACGACGCGCGATCGAGGAGGCGTGGGGGCGCGCGCGTTGGCCGGGGCTCATCTGAGCCGCCGTCCGCGCCTCGCTGCCGTCAGTCGACCGTGATGTCGCGTTGCTCGTTGCCGCCGCCATCGTAGCAACGGACGGAGCTGCTCCGTCGGCAGCTCGAGCCGGAGTCGCCGCTGATCGAGCACGACTCCCCCGTCACGCTCTCGCAGACCGAGGTCGCGCGTCGTCGCGCGGCGTTGTCGTTGCCGTCGACGCAGACGCGGATGTTCTTGCCACGGAAGCCGAAGCACTTCGCCTCCACGGCGGAGGGCAGCGTCACGAGGGCGAGGGCGGTGAGCAGCGCGGGGAGCAGTCGCTTCATCGAGGGCCTTTCGGTTGGGGTCGAGAGCGAGTCTACGGAGTCCCGAGTTGAAACAGTATGGGCGGATCCTTACATGCCCTTACTGGTGCCCCCAACCCAAAGTTCGGTCCGGGTATCCGCGGCCAAGGGCGCGGATCTCGGTCGCCGACCTCCTCGAATAGGCTTCGGCCTGTCCAACGCCTGCGCGGCAAACGACCTCCACGCCGATCATCCACGGCAACCCGGAACGAACTTCGGGTCGGGGGCACTGGCGCCGTTGGCGTTCCCGCGGCAGCCGGGTATCGTCCGACGGGCCGATGCTCGAAGTGCGAGCCCCCTTCGACCGCTACGTCGACCTCCGCGTCATCCGCCGCAACGTCTGGTCGCGCGTCGTGTCGGCGCAGCGACGGGACGACGAGCGCCGCCTCGTCCTCGTGACGAGCGAGCGCGCGGAGCCGGCCGCCGACGCCGCCCTCGAGCGCCTCGCGAAGGCGCACGCGCGGATCGACCATCCGGGGATCCCCCGCTGCGTCGAGCAGCATCGCTTCGACGGGCGCCGGGTCGTCGTGCTCGACTGCCCGGCCATCGCCGACGCGCACACCCTCGAAGAGCGCCTGTCCGCGACCCGGACGCTCGTGCCCTATGCCTGCGGGGACGGCTTCGTGCGTGGCATCCGGCTGGCGATGCAGGGGGCCCACGCGACACCGGACGACGAGGGGGCGCCCCACTGCCTGGGGCGGCTCTCACCTGCGAACGTGCTCCTCGACGCCGAGGGGCGCTCTCACCTGGTGGGCTTCGGCCACAACGTCGTCGTCGACGGCCCCGACGGCCGACCGATGACCTCGCTGCCCTACACGGAGGCCCCCGAGCGCTCGATCGACGCCCCGCCTTCGCCGAACGCCGACTACGTCGCGGTCCTCCTGCTCAGCCGCATGCTCTCGCGGCATACGGACAAACGAGGCGCGCTCGGCGTGATCTTGCGCGCGGTGACCTCGCGGCCGAATGACACCCTCGTCGAGGTCCTCCGCTTCATCGAGACGAAGTTCATCGGCGCGCCGCCGGGCGTGCGGGGATCGATCGAGGAGGGCATCGCGGCGGCCGACCGGATCCGTGACCTGCTCGGCGTGGAGCCCGACCCCGACGGCTTCGCGCGGCTCGCCGCGCGCCTCCTCGCCGATCGTCCCGTGCAGATCACGAGCGCCGTCGAGGACATCTTCTACGTGGGCCCCGAGTCGGCCTTCGTGCGCTTCCGGGGAGACGACCCCATCGAGCTGCGCGGCCCCATGCGGCGGCTCGTGCTCGCGCTGGCGGATCAGCACTCCCTCGGCGGCGGCACGCTCCTGCGATCGGTCGAGCTGGCCGAGATTGGCTGGCCCAACGAGTCCGCCAGCTACGAGGCGATGATGAACCGCGTCTACGTCACGCTCACGCGCCTGCGCAAGCGCCTCCCGGACGGCGTGCTCCAGCGCTTCGACGACGGCTACCGCCTCTCCCCGGAGATCGTCGTCCACCGCGCGTGACAACGGCCCCGGCCAACGGCCCCGGCCAACGGCCCCGGCCAACGGCCCCGGCCAACGGCCCCGGCCAACGGCCCCGCCGTCAGAAGCAGCCTTGACCCAGGGGCGGCCCGAGTCTACAGAACGTTCAAAGGTTTTTGAAACCTCAGGACGAAGCGATGCCGGCCCCTCCCATCCACGTCGACGCGGACTTCGACCCCGAACAAGCGGTGGTCGAGGGGGTCGGGCGTCTGATGGAGTTCTGGGGCTTTCGGCGGCACCTCGGGCGGCTCTGGACGGTGCTCTACCTCAGCCCCGAGCCGCTCGCCTCGACGGACATCGGCGACCGCCTGCAGCTCAGCCCGAGCGCCGTCAGCCTCACCATCGGTGAGCTGATGCAGTGGGGCGCGGTGAAGAAGACCAAGGTGCCCGGCGACCGGCGCGACTTCTACACCGCCGAGACGAGCATCTGGCGCCTCGTGACGCGGGTGGTCCGTCAGCGCGAGCTCGCGCTCGTCCGCGACACCGCCGAGCTGCTGGAGCGCGCGAGCGGGGCGCTGGCCGAGGCGCGCCGGACGGGCCGGCTGGGCGCCGCCGAGGCGCGCTTCATGGAGCGGAGGATCGGGCGCCTGCGCTTGCTCTCGTCGGTCGGCGAGAAGCTGCTCGGGGCCTTCGTGTCGGGGATGCCCCTCGACCCGAACGAAGTGCGCGCGGTCGGCGGCCGAGAGGATGCCGAGGACGCGCGGGGAGCGCACGATGGAGCGTGAAGCCCGAAGGGGAAAGGTGCCCTCATGTCCTTGATCGAAGCCGCGCGGACGGGATCCGCGGACGTCCTCGGCACGTTGCGGCGCGTCGCGAGCGCGCGTGGCCAAGGGGGCCTCGCGAGCCGTCTGGCCGAGCTGAGCGAGCTCGTGCGCTGGGACATGCGCGAGATCGAGGGAGCGCTCGCCGCCGTGCCGAAGGGCGCGGACGTCGTGCAGTCGAGCGCGCATCACCTGCTCGCGCGCGGCGGCAAGCGCCTGCGTCCGATGTGCGTGGCGGTCGCGGCGCGCTGTGGGAGTGGCTTCTCATCCGAGGCGCGCGAGCTCGCGCTCGCGGTGGAGCTCGTCCATTGCGCGACGCTCCTGCACGACGACGTCGTCGATCTCGGGGAGCAGCGGCGCGGCGCCCCGGCCGCGCGGATGCTCTACGGCAACGCGGCCTCGATCTTCGCCGGTGATTGGCTGCTCGTCCACGCACTCCAGCGCGTGCGGGCCGCTGGGGTCCCTGGCGCGCTCGAGCGTCTGCTCGACATCATCGACGAGATGATCGCGGCCGAGGCCATCCAGCTCGAGCACCGCGGCCGGGTCGACACCTCGGAGGCGAGCTACTTCAAGATCGTGGAGGGGAAGACGGCGGCGCTCTTCCGGTGGGCCACCTTCGCCGGCGCTCGCGCAGGCGGCCTCGACGGCCCCAGCGCCGACGCGCTCGAGCGCTACGGTCTGCACCTCGGCAACGCCTTCCAGCTCGTCGACGATCTGCTCGACTACGCGGGCGAAGAGGAGAAGACGGGCAAGGCGCTCTTCGCGGACCTCCGCGAGGGCAAGATGACCTACCCGGTGCTCTTCGCGCGCGAGCGCGACGCGAGCGTGCTGCCGCTGCTCGAGGAGATCGTCGCCTCCCCCGACGTGCCGCCGCCCCTCGGCGCGGCGCTGCTCGCGGCGCTCGATCGCAGCGGCGCCCTCGAGGCGACGCGCGCGCTCGCGCAGGCCCACGCCGAGCGTGCGCTCGCGGCCATCGAGGGGCTGCCAGGCGGTCGCGCGAAGGACGCCCTCCACACCGTCGCGCTCGCGACGATCGAGCGGGAGCGTTGAGGTGAGGACGGCGCGCCGCTCGCGAAGCAAACGTAGGCTCGTGGGAGCTGCTCGAAGGAAACCGACATGAGCGACGAAGCGACCGTGCGCGGCGAGGTCCGCGCGAAGACCCTCGAGCCGAGCGACGCCCCGCGCGCGAAGGCCGAGCCGAGCGATGTGGCGCCGCGCGTCGGAGCCGAGGCGTACGTCGCGTCGCTCGAGCCCGCGGATCCCGCGGACGACGCATCGAGCGCGCCTCAGCCGCTGACGAGCCGGCTGCCCGGGTTCTACGCCGAGCCGGTCGCCACGCGGCTGCGACGCCTCGTCGCCTTCGGCGTGCTCTCCGAGGACGCCGCGCGCCAGCTCGAGCGAGGCGGGCTGTCGCTCGAGGTGGCGGACGCGATGAGCGAGAACGTCGTCTCCGTGCACGCGCTGCCGCTCGGCGTCGGCCTGAACTTCCGGGTCAACGAGCGCGACGTCATCGTGCCGATGGCCGTCGAGGAGCCGAGCGTGATCGCGGCGGCCTCGAACGCCGCGCGGATGGTCCGCCTCAGCGGCGGCTTCTTCGGCGAGGCGACCGAGGCGGTGATGACGGCGCAGGTGCAGCTCGACGACGTCCCGGACGCCGCCGAGGCGCCCGCGCGCGTCGAGTCGCACCGGGCCACCCTGCTCGCGGCGGCGGACGCGGCGGCGCCGTCGATGGTGCGGCGCGGCGGCGGCGCGCGCGATCTCGAGGTGCGCGTCATCGACGCCGACGAGGGGCTCGTCGTCGTGCACTTCCACGTCGCCGTCGGCGACGCGATGGGCGCGAACGTGGTCGACGCGATCGCCGAGGCGGTGGCCCCGCAGGTCGCCGCGATCCTCGGCGGCCGCGCGCGCCTGCGCATCCTCACGAACCTGCCGCTCCGCCGCATGGTGAAGGTGCGATGCAAGGTCGGCGCGGGAGCGGTCGGTGGCGCCGAGGTGGCGGACGGGATCGCGCGCGCGAGCCGCTTCGCGGAGAAGGATCCCTTCCGCGCGGTCACCCACAACAAGGGCATCATGAACGGCCTCGACGCGGCGGCGCTCGCGCTCGGGCAGGACTGGCGCGCGATCGAGGCGGGCGCGCACGCCTTCGCCGCGCTCAGCGGACACTACGGGCCGCTCGCCGTCTGGCGACGCACCGAGAGCGGGCTCGCCGGGGAGCTCGAGATGCCGCTCGCGGTCGCCACCGTCGGCGGCGCGACGGGCGTCCACCCCGGCGTCCGCGCCGGGCTCGAGCTGCTCGGCCACCCGGACGCCCGCGAGCTCGCGGTCATCCTCGGCGCGGTGGGGTTGGCTTCGAACCTGGCGGCGCTGCGCGCCCTCGCCGGTGAGGGGATTCAGCGCGGTCATATGCGGCTTCACGCGCGCAAGCGCGGCCTCGACGGAGGAGGACGATGACTCTCGGCCACGAGCCCTCGATGGGCCAGACGAGCGCGCAGGAGCGCCTCGGCTCGGGCACGATGTTCGACGCGATCGCGCATCGATACGACTTCTTGAACCGCGTGCTCTCGATGGGCATCGACCACGGCTGGCGCCGCAAGACCGTCGCCGCCCTGGTCGACTCGGAGGGACGCGAGCCCGAGCGCGTGCTCGATCTCGCGACGGGCACCGCGGACCTCGCGCTCGCCGTCGCCAAGCGCTTCCCGCGGGTCAGCGTCGTCGGCAGCGATCCCTCGTCGAAGATGCTCGCCATCGGCGAGCAGAAGGTCGCGCGACGCGGCGCGCCGGTCACGTTGGAGGTCGGGGATGCGCAGGCGCTGCCCTACGCCGACGGGAGCTTCGACGCCTGCTGCATGAGCTTCGGCATCCGCAACGTGCCCGACCGCAGCCGCGCGCTCCGCGAGATGGCGCGCGTCGTGCGGCCCGGCGGGCGCGTCGCGATCCTGGAGCTGAGCGAGCCCAGGGAGGGCCTGATGGCCTTCTTCGCCCGCTTCTGGATCCGCCGCGCGGTCCCGCGCATCGGCGCGCTCTTGAGCGGGCAGCGCGAGTACCGCTACCTCCAGGAGTCGATCGCGGCCTTCCCCTCGCCGGAGGCGTTCACGGCGATGATGGCCGACGCGGGGCTCGCGCCGGTGCAGACGCGACCTCTGACCTTCGGCGTCTGCTGCCTCTACGTCGCCGAGGTGCCCGAGACGGTGCGCCCATGAGGGGCGCCTCGATCGCCCAGCGGGACGTGCTCCGCGGGCTCGAGCGGGCCGAGGCGTTCGTGCGGCGCGCCCACGACGCGGGGGCCCGCGTGGTGACCGTCGCGGCGCCGCGCGCGCGTGACGTCGCCGCGCTCTGGGACGACGCGCAGGACGCGCTGCTCTGGCACCCGGCGGCGGCTCCGGCCGTCGCGGGCCTGGGGCTCGCGGCCGAGCTGGCGCCCGGAGACGCCGAGGGCGGCGCGATCGGCGACGCGCTCGCGCTCTCGCGGCCGGAGCAGCGCGAAGCAGGCGTCGAGGCGCCTGCGCTCGCGGCCTTCGGTGGGTTCGCGTTCGACGCGACCGCCGCGCCAGCCGCCCCGTGGGGGGCGTTCGGCGTCGGGCTCTTCGTCCTTCCGCGCTGGTCTTACGGGATCGGGCCCGAGGGGGCCTGGCTCCGCGTCGTCGTCGGCGAGGGCGACCGCCTCGGCGGCGTATTGGACGAGCTTCGCGCGATCTGGGCGCGGCTCGAGAGCGATCCGCCGCCGCCCGCGACGCCGCGGATCGTCCGGCGCGACGACGCCCCCGAGGAGGCGTGGTGCGCATACGTCACCGCGCTCACCGACGCCATCACGCGCGGCGAGGCCGTGAAGGTCGTCGCGGCGCAGGCCGCGCGCCTCCGGCTCGAGCGCGAGCCCTCACCGCGCGCCGTGCTCGAGGCGCTCCGCCGTCGTTTCCCCGGCTGCACCCGCTTCGCGCTCCGGCGCGCCGGGACGACCTTCCTCGGCGCGACGCCCGAGCGGCTCGTA
>JAHBWH010000111.1 GCA_019637115.1 Myxococcales bacterium
GCCCGGCGCCGCTGGGTGATCGAGGCAGGCGACGAGCCCGTCGACGAGGTTGTCGATGTAGCAGTGGGCCATCAGCCCTTCGCCGCCGCCGACGAGGACGGGGAGCCGACGACGCATCATCTCGAGCGGGCGCCGCACCCACGGGTCGCTTCCTGGCCCGTAGACGTCGCCCGGCCGGGCGACGACGAGCTCGAGGGCCTCGCGGCGCATCGCTTCGCGGACGATCCGCTCCGAGCGCGCCTTGGTGTCGAAATAGGGCGTGCCGGTGGTGGTTACGAGCGGGGTGCTCGCGTCGGCGTCGGGCCCGGGATCGTAGCCGAGCGCCGCGATCGACGAGACGTGCACGAGGCGCGTGACGTGGTGCCGCGCGCACGCGCGGAGGACGTGCTCGGTCCCCCGCACGTTGACCGCGAAGGTGGGCCCCGCGGGGACGCGGTCGTCGACGATCGCCGCCGCGTGCACGACCTGGTGGGGACGGTGGCGCTCGACGACGGCGTCCACTGCGCCCGCGTCGGTCACGTCGACGTGCACGATCCCCGCGTCGCCGCGTAGATCCGTCGCGACCACGCGGCGGCCGGACTCTCCGAGCCGCCGCGCGAGGGCGGCCCCGACGAAGCCCGCCGCGCCCGTGACGAGGACGTCGGCCCGGGCGCTCATGCGAAGAGCGCTCCTTCCCGGAGCCACTCGCCGAAGCGCTCGCCCAGCATGATCGTCGGGAGGTTGGTGTTGGAGGACGGCACCGTGGGGAAGAGGCTCGCGTCGGCCACGACGAGGCCCTCGACGCCGTGCACGCGGCCGCGAGAGTCCGTCGCGCCCACGGCGTCGGGCGTCGTCATCGGCACGGTGCCGCAGGGGTGATAGCCGCTCCCGGTCTGCGCGAAGATCCAGTCGCGGATCGTCGCGCGCGATCGGAAGCCTCGCTCGCTGGGCAAGACGAAGCGCGCGAGCTCGGCGAGGGGCGCGGAGGTGCCCAGCAGCCAGAGCAGCTCGGCGGCCTCGAAGGCGAGCTCGAGGTCATCGGGATCTTCGAGGAGCCGCGAGCGGATGATCGGCGCCACGTGCGGATCGGCGCTCGGGAAGCGGAGCGTGCCGTGGCCTCGAGTCTTGCCGACCTGGAACATCAAGCTGACCAGCGGGACCTCGACGTTCGGCAGGGGCACGAGCGAGCCCGCTTGCACCTGCAGGTCGTTGCGGGCGCCGAGGGCGCGGGAGGTGAAGCGCAGGGCCGTCTGGATGAGCGGGTGATGGAGCGCGCAGACGCCGTCGCGGGGCTGCAAGAAGACCGCGCAGCCTGGGTGGTCGAGCAGGCGCGCGCCGACGGCGGGGACGTCGGCGACGAGCTCGACGCCGAGGCGGGCGACCTCGTCGCGCGGTCCGACGCCGCTGCGGAGCAAGATCCCGGGCGTCGCGATCGCGCCCGCGCTGAGGACGACGCGCGCACACGCGACGACCTCGATCCGGCCAGCGCGCTCGAGCTCGACGCCGCTGACGCGGCGACCCTCGAAGAGCACACGACGGACGTGCGCGCCGGCGCGCACGCGGAGGTTCGGTCGCGCGCGCGCAGGGTCGAGGTAGCAGCGCGCGACGTTCTGTCGGACGCCGTCGAGCTTGTTCATTGCGTGGGGGCCGGCGCCCGTGCTGCCCGGGCGGTTGTGATCGTCCGTGCGCGGGAAACCCAGCGTCTCGCACGCCTCGAGGAAGGCCGCTTGCCACGGCACGAGCTCGCTCGGGGGGTGGCGCCGGACGGGGAGCGGGCCGTCGTGGCCGTGGTAGGGCGCGTCGCCGAAGTCGAGATCCCGCTCGAGGCGACAGAAGGCGGGGAGGCAACGCTCGAAGCGCCAGTCGTCGAGCCCCCACTCGTCGAAGTCGTAGGCCTCGCCCCGGATCGCGATGCAGGTGTTCACGGCGGTCGAGCCGCCGACGACCTTCCCGCGTGGGAAGACGTGGTCGAAGTCGCGGGTCGGCGCGTGGCGGTAGCCCCAATCGTGCGCGTGGATCGAGTTCCGGGTGCCGTCCCGGACGTCGGCGGGGAGCGGCGCGCCCACGGGGAGGTCGGGCCCGGCCTCGAGCAGCACGATCTCGAGGTCGCTGTGCTCCGACGCGCGCGCGGCGATGACCGCGCCCGCGGCGCCCGCCCCGACGACCACGACGGGTGCGCCCTTGGGGGGGCTCATGGGGCCCCAGCGGGCGAGTCGCCTCGGCTCACTCGGCAGCGGCCTCTTCGGTCGTCGCTGCGCCGGAGGGCTGCAGGTCTTCGTCGGAGAGCCCGTCGTCCCACTCTTCTTCTTCCTCGGCAGCCACCTCGGCGGGCTCGAGGTCGAGGTAGGCGGCGAGATCGGTCTCCTCGAGGGGAGGGCTGGCCGGGAACGGGTACTCGGGGACCGCCTTGGGCGATCCGCACGCCGTCGCCCCGAGCGCTAGCGCGAACGCGAGGGAGAGTGACTTCGTCATCGGGGGGCATGAAGCCACGCCAGGCCCCGCGCTGCAAGCCCGAGGCTCGCGCGAGCCCCGGTCGTCGCGGCGGCGTCGGACGAGCTCTGGACGGGGGACGAGGGGGCGCCCGACGAGCGTCAGCGCTCCCGCCACCGCCGCAGGGCCTCGAGCGCGGGCTCGTCCACGAGCGCGTCGGGGCGCCCGCGCCAATCGACGCAGCCGGGGTGTCCCTCCACCGACGCCTCACCCGCGAACCAGGTGCGCTGGCGGCGCGCGTAGACCCGCGTGGCCTTGACGATCCGGCGGCGGGTCTCGTCCATCGGGACGCCATCGCAGAGGTGCTCGACGAGCTGGCGGTAACCGACCGAGCCGAAGGCCCTCGCGCCGCGCGGCCACCGCGCGAGCAGGCCGCGGACCTCGTCGACCCAGCCTGCGGCGAGCATGGCGTCGGTGCGCGCCTCGATGCGCGGCAGGAGCTCGGCGGCGTCGAGCTCGAGGGTCGCGAAGAAGGTCTCGTAGCGCGGGGCGCCGAGGGCGTGCGCGGCCCGGAGCGCGCCGGCTGGGACGCCCGTCTGCTTGAAGATCTCGAGCGCGCGCACGATGCGGAAGGCGTCGTTCTCGTGGATCGCGGCGGCCGCGAGTGGGTCGACCTCGGTGAGGCGCGCGTGCAGCGCGGGCGAGCCCCGCCGATCGATCTCCGCCTCGAGCGAGGCGCGGATCACGGGGTCGGGGGCGGGCACGTCGAGCAGGCCGCGCACGAGCGCGCGGATCCACAGCCCCGTGCCCCCGACGACGATCGGGAGACGACCCCGCGCCGCGATCTCCGCGATCGCGTCGTCGGCGAGCTGAGCGTAGATGACGGCGTCGATGAAGCCGTCGGGATCGAGCACGTCGAGGAGGTGGTGCGGGACTCCTCCGAGCTCTTCGGCCGTCGGCTTGGCGGAGCCGACGTCGAAGCCCCGATAGACCTGCACGCTGTCGGCGCCCACGAGCTCGCCGTCGAGCGCCCGCGCGAGCGTGAGCGCGGCGGCGGTCTTGCCGCTCGCGGTGGGGCCGGCGATGACCAGGAGCCGCGTCATCGCGAGAAGAGCGAGCGCAGCGTCTCGTCGTCGAGCGCACGGCGGGCGTCGGGGTGGAGGTCGAGCGCGTCGAGCGCCGCCGTCGTCGCCCGTGGCGCGAGCACGGCGACCAGCGCGGCGTGGATCCGATCCGTCGAGGCCTCCGCTGGCACGGAGAGCGCTGCCTCGAGCAGCGCGGCGGGGAGGGCGTCGGTCTCGACGCCCTCGGGGAGTCGCGGGATGGAGTGGATGGCGACGTCGGTCTCGCCGATGATCGACACGTCGAGCCCGAGCGCGGTGAGCACGTCGCGCAGCGCCTCGACGCGTTCGAGCTGTCGCGCCGCGAGCGTGTGTCGCGCTGGGAAGAGCAGGCGCCGCGAGGGCCACGGCAGCGCGCGCGCGTCGACGATGCGCCGCGCGAGCAGGCGCCGGTCGACGAGCTCGAGCCGCCCGCCGCGGCGGAGCAACCAGTGCGCGGGCGTGTCGTGGAGGATCGTGGGGTGTTGGGGCGTGCGCGTGGCGGAGAGCGTGTCCGCCACTGAGCGCGGGTCCGCGTCCGTGTCCGTGACCGCGACTGGGTGCCCAGCTGAGCCCGAGCGCGTGTGCTTGGCCGAGACCGCGCCCAGGCCCGCGACGCCCGCAGCGTCCCCGTCCACGTGCCCGTCCACGTCCACGTCCACGTGCGCGTCCACGTCCACGTGCGCGTGCGCGTGCGAGCGTGGGACGTCCGTACCCGCACCCTCGTGAGCGGGGATCTGCGCGTCCACGACCGCGTGCGCGACCGAGCGTGGGACGTCCGTACCCGCACCCTCGTGAGCGGGGATCGGCGCGTCCAAGACCGCGTGCGCGTGCGAGCGTGGGACGTCCGTACTCGCACCCTCGTGAGCGGGGATTTGCGCGTCCAAGCCCGCGCGCACGACCGAGCGTGGGACGTCCGTACTCGCACCCTCGTGAGCGGGGATTTGCGCGTCCAAGCCCGCGCGCACGACCGAGCGTGGGACGTCCGTACCCGGGCCCTCATGAGCGGGGACTCGTTCGTCCGAGCCCGCGTGCGCGACCGAGCCGGGGATGTCCGCACCCGCGCCTCGTGCCGCGCCTTCGTGAGCGGGGACCCGCGCGTCCGAGCCCGCACCCACGCCGGCCGCCGCCGGCGCGCCCGCCGCGCGCGAGAAGAGATCGTCCGTCCGCGTGCCTGCGAGCGCCCGCGCGAAGGCGTCGCTCGTGGGCGCGCGCTCGCCTTCGTCGTCATCGTAGCGGCCGCGCGGCGTGCTCTCGCGGGTCGCGCGCGCGCCCGGGCCCATCGCGAGGCGCGAAGCCCAGAAATCCTTCCCGCGGGCGAGCGTCGCGGTCGAGGGGGCGGCCTCGGCGAGCGCCGCCGTGCCCGTCACCCCGCCGCTCCAGCGCGCGGTGCCGAGCCCCTCGGTCAGCGCGCGCGTGACGACGTCCTTGATGCGCGCGGGCTCCGCGAAGCGGACCTCGGTCTTCTGCGGGTGGGCGTTGACGTCCACCTCCGCGGGATCGAGGTCGAGGAAGAGCACGCCGGCTGGGTACTTCCCGCGCTCGAGGCGATCGCCGAAGCTGAACGCGATGGCGTGGGCGAGCACCCGGTCGACGATGGGGCGGCCGTTGACGAAAAGGTAGAGCTGCTTCGTGCCCGTCGTTGCGCGGGCGGGCTCGCCGAGCGCGGCCTCGATCCTGACGCCGTCGAGCTCGGCCTCGACGAGGCCTAGGCGCTGGTCGGGGAAGGCGGCCTGGGCCCGCGCCGACCGGCCGAGGGACGGCAAGAACTCGCGGACCACGCGGCCGTTGCTGACGAGCTTGAGGCGCAGGTACGGGTTCGCGAGCGCGATGCGGAGGCACACGTCCGCCACGTGGCCCGCCTCGGTGTGGCGGGCGCGGAGGAACTTCTTGCGGGCCGGGACGTTGAAGAAGAGCTCGGTGGCCTCGACGGTCGTGCCGGGCGCGCAGCCGACGGGGCCGATGCGAGGTTCGCCTCCCTCGATCCGCACCTCGGTGCCGGCGATCGCGTCGCGCGGACGCGTCACGAGCCGGAAGCGCGAGACGCTGGCGATCGAGGCCAGCGCCTCGCCGCGGAACCCCATGCTGCGGAGCGTGCGGAGATCCTCGAAGCGTCGGAGCTTGCTGGTCGCGTGGCGACGAACGGCGAGCGCGGCGTCGTCCGCGTCCATGCCGGCGCCGTCGTCGGTGCCGCGGATGCGCTCGCGGCCGCCCTCGACGATGTCCACGGTCACCGACTCCGCCCCGGCGTCGAGGGCGTTCTCGAGCAGCTCCTTGACGACGCTCGCCGGCCGCTCGACCACCTCGCCCGCGGCGATTTGGTCGACGAGCGCGTCGTCGAGCATGGCGATCCGGCCCACGGTCGAGACGTAGCCGACCTGCGACGTCGGGCGCAACGTCGCTCCCTTCGGTCTTGTGGGACGGGTCGGACGGCGCGCGGGGCGGCGAGGAGACGCCGCGGGTCGAGTCTGCGGGCGCCGAGGGGTCTCGTGGGCCTCGCTCGCGCCAGGGAGGGTTGGCAGCAGGCCCTCGAAGGACGCTCGAAAGACTCGTGGCGCCGTTCTTCGGGCTGCTACGCTCTCGCTGCGATGAATCACTCGACCCTCTCGCTCTCGCTCGTCGGCCTCCTCTCCTTCGGCGTCGCTTGTGGCGGCGAAGCGACGAGCCCTCCCGCCGAGCCCTCCGCCGAGCCTGCGCCCACGCCCGCGCCGCCCGCGAACGTCGAGGCCTCGGGGCCGCGGGCCGAGGACGAGAGCTTCACGCTCGAGGCGCGCCCGGAGGAGGGCGGCTACACGACCGGCGCGCTCGGGCGCTTCGGGATCCACATCGAGGGCCGCGGGGGCTGGCACCTGAACCACGAGTTCCCCGTGAGCGTAGACGTCACCGCGCCCGCCGGGGTGCAGCTGCCGCGCGCGAGCCTCTCGAAAGAGGACGCCGCCGAGTTCGTGGATGAGCGCGCTCGCTTCGACGTGCCCTTCACGCCGAGCGCGGCGGGCGAGCACGAGGTCCAGGCCGTCGTCTCCTTCGCGATGTGCAACCCGACGAGCTGCGTGCCCAAGACCTTCGCGGTCGCGCTCGCGCTGAACGTGGAATGACCCGGGCCGAACGCGAGCCCGAGCCTGGACGCCGCGGCGAGCCCTCCTCGGGGGCGAGGTGCGCTCACGACCGACCGACACGGAACGACGCGCGTGGCGACGCGCCCTTGGGGGAGTGATGACGAACGAGGTCGACATTCGCGCCATGCTCGATCAGGTCGGTGAAGGCGTGATGCGCCGCTTCCGCGCGCAGAAGCGGGTGCTCTCCTTCGACGAGTACCTCGATCTCGCGGCCGCCCAGCCCTGGTGCTTCACGCGGGACGCGGCGCGCTACCTGCACGACTGCTTCGAGCACTTCGGCCGCTACGAGGTCGAGCGCCCGTGGGGCAAGGTCGAGCGCTTCCGGCTCTTCGACCTGCCCTTCTCGGCGTTCGAGGATCCGAACGGTGGCAACGGCGGCCGCCGACGCAGCGATCACCTCGTCGGTCACGAGGCGCTGCAGCAGCAGGTCTTCCGCAGCCTGGAGGGCTTCGTCCGCGAGGGGCGCGCCAACCGCTTGCTGCTCCTCCACGGGCCGAACGGCAGCGCCAAGTCGACGTTCGTCGCCTGCCTGATGCGCGGGCTGGAGGCCTTCAGCGAGAGCGACGAGGGGGCCCTCTACCGCTTCAGCTGGGTCTTCCCGCGCGGCGAGGGCGGCAAGGGGATCGGCTTCTCGAGCGGCGAGGGCGGTCTCAAGCCCGGCGAGAGCTACGCGCACCTCCCCGAGGAGCGCATCGACGCGAAGCTGCCGAGCGAGCTCCGGGAGCATCCGCTCTTGTTGTTGCCGCTCGCCGAGCGTCGCCGCTTGATCGAGCGGCTTTACACGGCCGCGGGCATCGAGGGGGGGCCGCCCGACCTGCTGTGGAACGGGGAGCTCGGCCACAAGAACCAACAGATCTTCCAGGCGCTCCTCACCGCCTACCGAGGGGATCTCTCACGGGTCTTCGCGCACGTGCAGGTCGAGCGTTGGTATGTCTCTCGGCGCTACCGGGTCGCCGCAGTGACCATCGGTCCCCAGCTCAGCGTCGACGCGCGCGAGCGGCAGATCTCGGCGGACCGCTCGCTGGGCTCGCTGCCGGCGTCGCTCTCGGCGACGAACCTCTTCGAGAGCTTCGGAGAGCTCGTCGACGCCGCCGGCGGGATCGTCGAGTACAGCGATCTGCTCAAGCGTCCGCTCGACACCTGGAAGTACCTGTTGCTCGCCATCGAGACGGGCGAGGTCGCGTTGCCCTTCTCGAACCTCCCCATCAACAGCACGATGATCGCGAGCTCGAACGAGCTGCACCTGCAGGCTTTCCAAGAGCATCCAGAGTACGCGAGTTTCCGCGGGCGCCTCGTGCTCCATCGGGTGCCCTACCTGCGCGACTACCGGCAAGAGCAGGGCATCTACGACGCGCAGATCGTCCCTCAGGTGCGCAAGCACGTCGCGCCGCACGTGACGGATCTCGCGGCGCTCTGGGCGGTGCTCACGCGCCTGCGTCGCGCGCGCGCCGACCGCTACGAAGACCGCGAGCTCGGGCGCCTGGCCGCGGATCTGACGCCGCTCGAGAAGGCCGACCTCTACGCCGAGGGGAAGGTCCCGCGTCGCTTCGGCGCCGACGAAGCGAAGCTGCTCGCGGGCGGCGTGGCGCGGGTGCACGGGGAGCTCGCGGGCACCTTCGAGTACGAGGGGATCCTCGGCGCCTCGCCGCGCGAGATGCGGACGCTTCTCCTCGACGCGGCGGCCGACCCCGACCACTCGTGCCTCTCGCCCGTGGCGGTCCTCGAGCGGCTCGAGGCGTTCTGCGAGCGCGAGGACTACGCCTTCCTCAAGATCCCCGTCGATCACGGCTACCACGACCCGAAGGCGTTCGTTCGCCTCGTGCGCGAGCGCTGGCTCGACCAGGTCGATGACGAGCTGCGCGCGTGCACGGGCCTCGTCGAGGAGAGCCAATACGTCGGGCTCTTCGACCGATACGTCACGCACGTCTCGCATCACAACGAGCGCGAGCGCGTCTACAACCCCGTCACGGGCAAGCACGAGGACCCAGACGTCGGGCTGATGGAGCGGGTGGAGGAGCGGCTCGGGGTCGCCAAGCCGGCCGACTTCCGTCGCGAGCTCATGAGCCGCGTGGCGGCGTGGGCCATCGACAACCCCGACACCAAGGTCGACTATCAGCGCCTCTTCCCCGCGTACATCGAGCGCCTCGAGGAGGCGTACTACGCCGAGCACAAGAAGCAGCTCTTCGAGATCGCGCAGGACGTGCTCCACATCGCTTCGGGCGGCGAGGTCGAGGGCGGCGCTGGAGAGACCGCGCGCGCCGCGCGCGAGCGCCTGCAGCAGCGCTTCGGCTACGAGGACTCGAGCCTGCGCGCCGCCCTCGGCGCCGTGATCGACGCCCGCTACGCAGACCAACGGTGAGCGCCGTCCGGCATCGCGCGCGTCCAGCTTCGCTCCGACCTCACGTGGTCTCCTCCGCCCGATCGATCGGTCAGGGTTGAGATCGGGGCTGATGCACGGGGCGAGCGGGACCCGGCCGCCGAGCTCAATCGCAGACGTTCGGGAGCGGCTGACCCGGGGTCAGCCCGGCGATGCGGACTCGGTAGCCCTCGAAGTTCACGCCGATGCTCACCGCGTCGCACTCGACGTCCATCCCGCCAGTGCCCGGCACGGCGCGGACGTCGGCGACCTCGTTGAGCTTGTTCTGCAAGATGTTGTACTCGGTCGAGCCCGCGCAGATCCCGACGGCTGCCGCCGTGTCCAGCATGTCGAGCACGCTCCACCGCCCCGCGACCGTCATCGGGCTCACGCGCTCGAAGGCTTCGTCGAAGGTCCCGACAGCGTAGCCGTCCGTGAGGAGGACCCGGATCCCCTGCTCGTCACCCGCGAAGATGATCTCGACGCGATCGGGCAGCCGGACGACGAGCTGGCCATCCGCGATGTAGGCGTTGTTGTCGCGCACGCGCGGTTGCTCGGGGTTGTTCATGAAGAAGGCCTCGTCCCGCACCCAGAGCCAGTCCTCGCCGTCCCACGCGGGCCGAGGCAGCGGAGTCGCGCCCTCGCCGCTCCCGGCGGGGTAGACGCGGTAGTCGTCGCCGCGAATCTCCACGTCCGGGGGCGCGGCCTGACCCGTCCCGGGGATGCCAGCGACGCTCTGCGCCAGGGAGACGTCCACGCGCGCGTCGTTTCGGGTGCCATTCCACCCGCGGATCGTCAGCGTGACCACGCCGACCCCGTCGAGCGCGCTCATCACAGCTGTGCTCGCGAGCTCGGGGAAGACGAGGTTCACGACCTCGAAGAGCGAGTGGAAGGCGTTGTCGATCCCGCCGTTGCCGTCGAGCTGCACGGCCACGTCGGCCGGGGGGACACACTCGACATCCGAGAGCGCGGTCTCGGTACAGAGCCCGTCGAGGTCGAAGCCGATGTCGCGCCAGCTGTCGCCGGTTTGCCGGAGCCCGACGTCGCGCAAGCCGATGATGATCGTCTGATCGCCCCCCGCGTCTCCGGCCGGCCGCGGGGGCGGTCGCCGGAGGGGCGTCCCGTCGCTGCAGGTCACCGCGCCCCCGGCGTCGACGGGGCCGCTGTCGACCTCGGGCTCCGCAGCGTCCGCGGGTGGCGCGACGAGCGCCGGGTCGAAGACCTGGCAGCCGGTCAGCAAGATCACGAAGGCGAAGCGACGCACCCCGTCATCCTACCGGCGTGAGCGGCCTTCGCGCCACATCGGTGACGATCGAAGCGTCTGGCTGGTCATGACGAGGGGATCGGCCGCATCCGGCAGACCGTGGGAGGATCTCGCGAGACGGGCGGTGGGCCGAACGGCGAGAGCGCCAAGCCGCCATGTGCGAGCGCCCCATCGGACGGCAACGCTCCCAGAGGCCTTGCGAGTGCGGGAGCTTGCCCGGGCCTGTCCGTGGGACACCGGACGCCTCGAGTGTGTGAACGGCTTCCGATCTTCGCGCTGGGAGGGCATCCTGCGCGCGTGAGGACAGGGGAGAAGGGCCGAACGTCGGGTGCGACGACGCGGGACGCGCACGCGATCCTCGAGCGCCTGGTGGGCGCGGAGGTCGTGGCGCGGGCACTCCAGAGGCTCCCGACCGATGAGCGGCAGGTCTACGAGGGCGCGACCTCGGTCTCGTGGATCGATTGTGACGTGGTCGAGCACGTCTACGAGGCGATCGCGGCGGAGGCGGGGCGCGATGTCCCGAGCCTCCAGGCGGAGGTGATGCGCGCGGGGGTCGAGCGCACGGTCCACTCGCTCTGGCGAATTCTCCTCCGCTTCACGAGCGACAACGCCCTCGTCACGCGAACTCCGCTCTTTTACCGGAAGGTCTTCGACAAGGGCGAGATGGTGTCGCGGGTCGTCGAGCGAGGGCGGGCCGAGATCGAGATGCGGGGCTTCCCCGAGATGAGCGACTTCCACCTGCGCGGTCTGATGGTCGGCATTCAATGCGTGCTCGAGGCGGCTGGACGGCGCGACGTGCGGATGCGCCCCCAGCGCACGCGCGAGGGGGCCCGGATCGACGCGACCTGGTCCTGGTGAGCCGGTGAGGCGGGGGCTCGAGTCGGGCATTGGGAATCCCCGGCTCGACCGGGTATTCTTCCGCGTGATGGGGATCTCTCGACGTCGAGGCCGCCTCGTGTCGCGGGCGCGCGAGGGGGAGACGTGAGGATCTGCCCGGTCTGTCACCTCCGCTATCACGACGGCTCACGGCGCTGCCTTGTCGACGACGCCGTGCTCGAGGCCGTCGCTGATCCGCGGCTCGGCACGACGATCGGGGGGCGATACCTGCTCGAGAGCGTGCTCGGCCGAGGGGGGATGGCCAGCGTCTACCGCGCCCGCCACGTGCTCACCGACCAGGTGGTCGCCGTCAAGGTCCTCCACGACCGCTTCGCCGAGGACCTGGCGCTGCGTGAGCGGCTCGCGCGCGAGGCGCAGTCGGCGCGGACGCTCGCGCACCCGAACGTCGTCCAGATCTTCGACGTCGGCGAGGCGGATGACGGCGTCCCCTATCTCGTCATGGAGCTGCTCGAGGGGCAACCCCTCGACCAGGTGCTCAAGCACCGCAAGAAGATCTCGCCCTCCGAAGCGATCGGCCTCGGGCTCCAGATCGCGAGAGGCCTTGGGCGGGCCCACGACCTCGGCGTCGTGCACCGCGACGTCAAACCCGAGAACGTCTTCGTCTGCCGCTCGGACGACGGCGAGCCCGTGGTGAAGCTCGTCGACTTCGGCATCGCGATCTCGCCCCAGGATCCGCGGCTGACCTTCAGCGGTCAGCTCCTCGGGAGCCCGCGTTACATGGCGCCCGAGCGCTTCAAGGATCGCCTCGAGGTGATCCCGAGCTCGGATCTCTACGCGCTCGGGATCTTGCTCTTCGAGCTCTGCGCGGGCGTGCTCCCGTTCGAGTCGACGTCGATGGCGGGGTTCATCCTCGCGCACCTCGAGACACCTCCTCCGCGGCTCCGCGCGAGCGTCCCCGAGGCGCCTCCCGCGCTCGATCAGCTCGTCTTCGAGCTGATGCAGAAGGACCCGTCGCACCGTCCGGTCGACGCGCACGCCGTCGTCGCCGCGCTCTCCTCGATGGCGAGCGACCAAGCGCGGCGGGTGCGGCGCGCTTCGACCTTCGTCTCGCTCCGCGACAGCCGCGGCGGCCTCGCGGCGCGCCTCGTCCACTGGATCGAGCGCGCGCGGGTCTACGGCGAGATGCTCGACGTCGCGTTCCCGGCCGTGGTCCCCGACACGCTCGCTGGCGAGCTTGCCGAGCTGCACGCCGCCATCGGCCGACTCCGGGCGCTCGACGCGCGGGCGCGTGTCCTCGACGAGAGCCTCGCCCGTCGCGACCAGCAGCTCATGCTCGACCGCGAGCGGCTCGGCCACGCGGTGGAGACGCTCGCGCAGGACCTCTCGCGGGCGCGCGACGCCCTCCGACGGAGCAGCCCCTCGACGGAGGAGGGCGCGCCCGCAGAGCGCTTCCGGGCCGCGCTCGCGGCGGTGGTCGCGGTCGCGGCCCGATTCCCGAACGAGCCGCGTCAAGAGGTGCTCGACGCCCTCCACCGCGCGGTCGATTCGCACGAGCGGTGGCTCGAGGCGGCGCGCGAGAGCGCGACGACCGACCTCGAGTTCCAGCTCGGGGTGCTGCGTGGGCGCCTCGAGAGCCTCGAGGCCGACGACGCGGCGGCGCGCGAGCGCGAGAGCGCCGAGCTGCGCGCGAACGCCGAGGAGCGAGGCCGCCTCGAGGAGCGCCTCGTCATCCTGAGCACCTCGCTCGCGAACGCGCTGCGCCCGCGCCCCGAGCTCGCGCCGCTCTTTCACCGGCTGACGGCCCGCGCGAGCTGACTTTCAGTACAGCTTCCTCCGAGGGGCTGTCGCCAGGTCGTCAGCCCCTCCCCCACGGGGCATGGTTCTCGGAAGTTCGCGTCACGAACTTCCGGGGAGCCGTACTCAGTCTTGGAGCTTCGAGCGCAACGTGAGCACGGGGCAGTGCGCCAGCCGCACGACCTTCTCGGCGACGCTGCCGATCAGCATGCGCGAGAAGCCCGTCCGGCCGTGCGTCGTGATCACGATGAAGTCGACGCCTTCTTTCTCGGCGTACTCGACGATCCCCTTGGCGGGCGACTCGCTCACGATCACGGCGGTCTTGATCTTCTCCACGTCGGGGAAGCGCTCCCGCGCGATGCGCTCGAGCTCGGCATGAAGCCGCGCCTCGTCTTCTTTGGGGATCCCATGTCCGGCCTCGAGACCGGGCTCTCCGCCGAAGAGCACGCCGCGAGGCTCGTAGACGTGCACCAGTGTGACCTTGGCGCCGTTCTGCACCGCCAAGAGGTGCGCAGCATCGAGCGCGAGGCGCGACGAGCGAGAGAAGTCGGTGGGAACGAGGATGTTGTGGGTGAGCGTCGCCATGTCCCCGAGACTGTCGCGCTACGCGGTCTGGCGAGCAAGGGGCCGCGTGCTTGGACGTGTTTGGGTCCGCTTCGCGGGCGCGCTCTGGGTCGGCTAGCTCCGCGTCCGAGTCCCAGTCCGAGTCCGTGTCCGCCTCCGAGTCCGTGTCCGTGTCCGTGTCCGAGTCCGCGTCCAAGTCCGCGTCCAAGTCCGCGTCCAAGTCCGCGTCCACGACCGCGTCGGAGACCGAGACCGCGTTGGACCGACACCGTCCACGTCCACGTCCACGTCCACGTCCACGTCCACGTCCACGTGCGCGTGCGCGTGCGCGTAATCGTTAGACGAGCATCTCCGAAGACACGCTCGCACCCGAGACCCGTGACGTCGGAACCGCTCCGCAGTCGAACGCGAGGCAGTGGAGTTGGAGAAGGGGGGGCTGACTCGTCCAAGGGGCGTCGCGGGGAATGCGACGCCGGGCCCTCCGGGGGATTCGAGCCTGGGCCCTACCCGGGGGGCGAAAGGCTCGCGCCAGCCGGCCGAATCACACGCTCGACTGCTTGCCGGCTGTCACGCCCCTTTCGCGTAGCGGGCGTATGACCCAGGCTCGAATCCCCCTCCAGGCCCTCGAAGTCTCCCTTCAGCTCATCGACGCGCTGGCGCCGATGATTCGCACGGTGGCGCAACACGATCGTTCGCTCATGGACCAGCTGCGGCGCGCGGCGCAGAGCATCGCGCTCAACTTGGCCGAGGCGCTCGGGCATCGCGCGGGCAATCGGCGGCTGCGGCTCGAGACGGCGCTCGGGTCGGCGTATGAGACGCGGACGGCGCTGCACATCATCGGGCGCTGGGGTTACGCGGACGGCGCGCAGGTCGAGCAAGCGCTCGAGCTGGTCGACCGGGTCGGGGCGATGACGTACCGGCTGCTTCATCCGCGGCGATAGGGCCGCGGCCCGCCGCGTTGGCGCGTCAGCGCCGCGCACGTCTGCATCGGCGTCCGCGTCGTGTCCGGGGCCGTGTGTGTGCCGCGTCCGCGTCCGCGTCCGTGTCCGCGTCCGCGTCCGTGTCCGCGTCCGTGTCCGCGTCCGTGTCCGCGTCCGTGTGCGCGTCCGTGTCCGCGTCCGAGTCCCAGTCCGAGTCCGTGTCCGTGTCCGTGTCCGTGTCCGGGTCCGGGTCGTGCGCTTCGCTGTGGTGAGACATCCCCCCGCGCAGAAGGAACCCCGACGGCCGATTCTGGTCGCGCACGCGCACGCGCACGCGCACGTGCACGTGGACGGGCACGTGGACGTGGACGTGGACGGGCACGCTCGTACCTGCAGCGTTGCGGAGTTGGGTACGGAACCGAAGCCGGACATGGAACCGAGTCCGCGTCCGTCCGCGTCCGTCGCGTCCGTCGCGTCCGTCGCGTCGTGTCTGCGCCGACCCGACCGCCTGTCGACCCACCTCCGAAGCGCAGCGCCTCAGCGCGGAGCGGGCAAGCCCAACCACCATTCCGGAAGACCACCGCACCCTCGACACGGGACGTCGCCACCTCGCGCGCGTTGGACCCTGCGAGCGCTGTCGTGCGCGCAGCTCACGGCGGCGCTCGCCTCCGACCCTACTTTCAATTTTGGGGCGTGATGTCCATCGAACGTCCGAAGGCACCGGGCGCGCTTCGCCCTCCGAGGTCACTCGCACGAATCCGTGGGCGAAGAGTCGTCATCGCAACCTCGTGGCACCGGGAACCCCGCAAGCCCGTCGACCGTGAAGGGCACCGGGAGACCCGACGGTCGCTCGAACGGATAGGCGGGGGAGGACACGCCTCGCCACACCGTCAAGGCCGATGGGGCTGTCACGAAGTTACAGCCCCATCAGCGCCGCGCCGGTGTGGCGGGGCGTGTCCTCCCCCGCCGTGAGCCACACGAAGATGAGATCCCCGTCCCCGTCCCCGTCCCCGTCCCCGTCCCCGTCCCCGTCCCCGTCCCCGTCCCCGTCCCCGTCCCCGTCCCCGTCCCCGTCCCCGTCCCCGTCCCCGACTACCCGACGTACGCGTCCACCCGTGCGCAGAGTCACTCCAAGTGACCGAGGTGGCCGGCGCGGACCTCACGCGCGCGCCCGGCCCCGACCTCGAGGACCTCGGACGCGCGGCCGCAGCGCGGCGTCGGGTCGTCGGCATCGAGGAGGAGCACCTCGCTGACAACGCGCGCGCGGAGCAAGATCGCGTCGACGCCGAAAGGTACGCCGTCGTTCACGAGGCAGATCTCGTCCTCGCCGGGGAAGGCGATCCAGAGCCCCTCGTCTGGCGCGAGCGCCTGCCGACCGCGCAGGCCGCGGCGGCGCTCGCCTTCCGACCGCGCCACGTCCACGGCGACCTCGAGGACGACGACGCCTTCCTCGGTCTCGATGCGCGCGCGGGGGCGGTCGTCGCAGCCGCTCGTCGTTGCTGGCGCGAGGGCGACGAAGGCCAGCATCGCTCGGGGGAGGGCCGCCGAACGTGCGCGAGCCGCCACCCCGAGACCGCGCGCACTGCGCATCAGAGCGACCGGACGAACGCGAGGAGCTGCGCGCGCTCGGCCGCCGAGAGCGCCTCGTACGCCCGCCGAGCCGCGTCTGCCTCTCCCGCGTGCGCGGCGATCGCCGCCTCGAGCGTCGACGCGCGGCCGTCGTGCCAATAGGGCGCCGTGTCGCGCACCCCCCAGAGCGGCGGCGTGCGGTACTCGTTCATCGCGGCGTTGCCGGACGGAACCGCGACGAACCCCTCCTCTTGGACGTCGTGGAGCAGCAGGTCGCTGTAGAGCAAGACCTCGGTGCCATCGGCGAGCGCCAGCGCGCGGTGGCAGCTCCCGCAGCCGACGGCCGCGAAGAGCACCTCTCCTGCGCCCTCCGCGTCCCGATCGACGTGATGACGCGGCGGGGGAGCGAGCATGTTCATGAAGAAGGCGAGGTCCTCGAGCGTCGCGACATCCAGCTCGGGGTCGGGGACGTCGTCGTCGTCGCGGAGGAACCCGAAGGTCAGGCCGGGCTGCGGCGGCAAGGTCAGGCCGAGCTCGTTGGAGAGCGCGTCGCGTACGAACTCCGCGGTGGAGGGGACATCGGCGCGCCAGCCGAAGCGCCCGAGCCGCCCATCCGGGAGCCGATGCGCGCGGCCGCGGACGCCGTCGCCGTCCGCGTCATCGGGATCGGCGTTCGCTTCGATGACGGCGACGGGGATGAGATCGATGAGGCCCATCCCGAAGAGCGCTGGGGTCTGGCGTGTCTCCGCGACGTTGGCGTCGTCGTCGTGCGGTGGCCTCGCGGTGCCTCGGACGGTGTGCCGATGCGCCATCGTGCCCATCTCGGGATCACGGTACGAGCCGTCGAAGAAGCCGTGGCGCGTGACGTCGAGGTCGCGCGGCCCGGACCCGCCGATGACGGGGTCGAAGTGGCAGCTCCGGCAGGCGTCGCCGTTGAAGGTCGGCCCCACACCTTCGCCGGCGAGGAAGTCGCGGTCGAAGATCGCGCGGCCGCGGACGAAGCGCTCGAGGTCCGGGCCGCCGAGCGTGGTCCGCGGCCCGGCGTACTCGCCTGGCGCGGGGACGGGCGCGTCCGGTGGCAGCAGGCCGGGCGTCGCCTGCGCGCGTCCGCCGAGCGACTCGAGGAAGGCGACGACGAGCGCGCGGTCGGCCTCGGCGAGCGCCTCGTAGCGCTCGCGGGCGGCGCGCGCTTCACCACCGTGCCATCGGATCGCCGCGTCGATCGTGTCGGCGCGACCGTCATGCAGGTAAGGGCCGATCGCCGCCACGCCCCAGAGCGGCGCGGTGCGGTACTCGCATCCCCGCCCGCTCTCCACGCTGCACCCCTCGGGGTCGTCGGTGACGAGCCGCCCGGCGCGACCCATGACGACCCCGTCGGCGAGCTCGGGCCCCATGTCGTGCACGAGCAGGTCGGTGTAGGCGGGGATGAGCCCGCGCGGGCCGCGCAGCGCCTCGACGTGGCAGGCGTTGCATCGCAGCTCGCGGAAGAGCGCGAGCCCTCGCTCGGTCTCCGGCGTGAGCGGCTCGGGCTCGGGCGCGGCGAGCAGCATCGCCCAAGAGATCAGGTCGAAGAGGGCGTCCTCACCGAGCTCGGGGTCGCAGACATCGTCGTCATCGAAGTTCGGCTCCTCCGGGGCGGCCGCCTGCGCCGACGAGACGCCGCCCACGTCGGCCAAGAGCGAGCGCGTCGTCGGGCGAATCTCGCTCTGCGAGGGGATGGGGAGGCGCGCCTTCGCCGCCTCCGAGAGCGGGTTCGTCGTGATGCCGAGGTGGTTGAAGAGCGGCCCGCGGATGAACCCCTCGATCGACACCGTCTGCGCCTTCCCGCCGAAGCGCCCGACGAAGCCGCGGTCGAGGTTCGGTCGGCCGCTGATCCCGTCGCCGTCGACGTCCATCGGGTCCGCGTTCGCGAGGATCGCGGCCTCGTCGATCTCGGCGAGCAAACCGACGCCGAAGAAGGGGATGGGCGTGCGGCCGGCGAAGTGGTTGGCGGCCCGATCGGTGGGGCGCCGCACGGCGACCGCGTTGACTGGGCCTTGCCCCGGCAGCGTCCCCGAACGACCCGTCGGCAGGCCGCGGGCGTCGAGGCACTCGGCGACGTCGACCGCCTCGGTCGTCTCGAGCTCGAACTGCGGGAGCACGCCGTTCACGCCGAGCTCGCCGCGGGTTCCGTCCGGGAGCATCTGCCCCACCAGCTGGAAGTTGCGATAGCGGCTCGCGCTGCCGCCGAAGACGGGTCGCTCGTGGCAAGCGCCGCAGAAGCTGACGTTGAAGTGCGGCCCGAGCCCGTCTTCGGGGCCGAAGCGGCGCTCCGCGACGGCCTGGCCGCGCGCGAAGGTCGCGCGTTGCGCATCGTCGGCGCGCGGGAGGATCTCGCCGAGGGGGGCGAAGATGCCCTCCGCGATCGTCGGATCGTCGCCCTTGGGGCATCCGGCGAGCGTGACGAGCACGAGGAGCGACGTGAAGAGGACGCGTGGGAGGAACCTCATCTTGATCCGAGCCCAAAGCACGTTCGGGGCCAAGCGACGCCGAGCGTGGGGTGAGCGACGCTCGCCCGACGAACGCGAGCCTCTCATGGCGAGTCGAGCGGGGACGGCGTGCCTCACGGACCCCCGAAGCTTCGACGAATCGCGCGGCGTCGTCACGTCCGCGTCAGGAATTCGACGGCCGCATGGCGGTCGACGCCGCCCCCGGTCGACGGCGCTCCAGTCCACGCGTCCCGGTCCATCGCGCCCCGGTCCACCGCGCCCTGGGAGAGCCCACGTCGACGGAGGCGTGTCAGTCCGTGCCAGGGCGAGAGACGCCGACGTCGTGCGCGCCCTGCTATCGTGCGCGCGATGAGCTCGATCCGCGTGTCGTGTTTGGCCTTCGTCTTGATCGCGTGCCCGAGCCCGAGCCCACCTTCGGACGAGTGGGCGCCCGCGTTCGACGCGACCGACGCCGGGTGGCTCCTCAGCGTCTGGGGGCCCTCGCCCGCCGCGGTCTACGCGGTCGGGGGCGACAACCAGCCGAGCCGCGGGACGGTGTGGCGGCGCGAGGCGGGGCGCTGGCGCGAGGTCTCGCTCGGGGTCGAGACGCCGCTGCTCAACTGGGTGACCGGCTTCGGCGAGGACGACGTCGTGATCGTGGGCAACCGAGGCACGGTGCTGCGTGGCGATGGCACGACCTGGGAGCGGCAAGAGACGCCGACCGACCAGGACCTCTGGGGGGTCTGGGGATCCGGTCCCGACGACGTCTGGGCCGTCGGCGGCGTGCCGTTCATGGGGGGCATACCCACGGTGATTCGTTGGGACGGCGTCGCGTGGCGCGAGGTCGAACTCCCCGAGCTGGTCCGCGCGAACGTCTTCGCGTTCTTCAAGGTCTGGGGCACGGGGCCGAGCGACGTGTGGATCGTCGGCCAGCGTGGGGTGCTGCTGCACTGGGATGGCAGCGCGTGGGAGGAGCGCTTCGCGGGCGTGGACGCCGATCTGATCAGCCTCTGGGGCACGCGCCCCGACCGCGTCGCGATGGTCGGCGGCCGAGGGAACGGTTGGATCGTCACGTGGGACGGCGCCGAGCTGCGGCGCCGTCAGCCGCCGGGGCTGCCCGGGCTCAACGGCGTCTGGATGGGGAGCGACGACGTGATCCACGTGGTCGGCGAGCAGGGGGAGATCGCGACGTTCGACTTCGACTCGCTCGAGATGATCGACGAGCTCTTCCCGACGACGCTCACCTTCCACGCGATCTTCGGCGACGGCGAGCGCCTCACGACCGTCGGCGGGAACTTCTCGATGCCGGCGGGCCCGTTCCGCGGCGTCGCCTACGACCGCGCGCAGCGCGCCTCCGATTGACGACGGCCGAGCTCGGCGACGCGCCGACCGCCCTCTGCGCCTCCGACGGCGGTGTCGCGCGCGGGCCGCGTTCGTCGCCGCGTCGGAGGAGGCCCCGTCACCGCGAGCGCGGGATGGGAGCGGCGCCGTTCAAAGCCCGAGCGCGCGCCGCACGTCGTCACGAGGGAGCGGCGGTGGCGTCGCGTCGGGCGTCTGGGCCGTCGCGAAGAGGCCCCACGCGACCGCGCGCTCGTAACGGACGAGCAACCGGCGGCGCGTGCGGATCAGCGCGCGGCCGTGCTCGACGAGCGCGGCCTGGCGTGCCTGCGCCTCTGCGGAGCCACGCTCCGGCCGCGGGCCCGCGGTGAGCTCCCGCCCGCGCGCGACCTCGGCCTCGGCCTCGGCGAGCGCCTCGCGCAAGGGGCCCGTGAGCTCTGCGAGCCGCGTCTCGGCGTGCGTGGGTGATGCCTGCTCCAGCACCAGCCGGCCCGCGGCGCGAGCTTCGTTTGCGTTCCGCGGCCCGGGCGAGGGCGCGTCCTGGCCGAGCACCACGCTCTGGCCGGGGCCGAGCTCGAGGGTGTGGTCTTCCCCTTCGGCGGTGGTGGAGGTCGCGCTCGCGCGGCCCTGGACGACCGCCACCCACGTCTGACCGGCGGCGTTCGCGGCCACCCAGACGTCGGCCGAGCCGCCGATCTCGACGGTCCCGTCGAGCGAGCCGATCCGGAGCGGCGGGCGGGCGGAACCTCCCTCCGGCGGCAGCGTGGCGCGCACCAGCCCGACGCCGACGAAGATCTGCGCCGGCGCCTCTTCGCCGATCTGGACGCGCGCGTGCGGCTCGAGCGAGATCCGCGCGCCCTCGCGGAGATCGACGTCCAAGGTGAACGCTTCGACCGCCAAGGGCGCGTCGCCGCGCAGCGCTTGCCCCGCGCGAAAGCTCGACACGTCGAGGTCCCCGACGTGGGCGACGCGCGCGAGGGGTCGCTCGGCGTGCGGGACCACCTCGCGGATCGTGGGCTCGGGCGGCACGTAGGGCCGCTCGGCGGGTTCCGCGGCGGGTTCCGCGGCGGGGGCGTCATCACCGCAGGCCGCGACGAAGAGCGCGAGCGCCGCCGCCGCCGCCGTGCGCATCAGTCGTCCTTCGTGTCCGAGAGGCTGAGATCGACCTCGACCTCGGCGTCCGTGATGTCGAGGATGGGGTCGAGCGCCGCGAGCGCGCCGAGGTCCTCGACCTTCGTCGACTCGCCGAGGAGCTCGGTCGTGAGCTCCTCGGCCGCGAGCTGGTCGCGCGCCTGGCCGAGCTCGCGCGACGTGCTCCGCAGGCGCTGCGCGAGGACGCCGAGGAAGCTCCAGAGCAGCTTCACCGCGACGTCGTGGTCCTTGCGGATCATGTCGAAGAAGTCGCGGCGCTTGATCGCGAGGAGCTTCGAGTCCTCGAGCGCCGTCACCGTGGCGGAGCGCGGCGCCTTGTCGATGAGCGTCATCTCGCCGAAGTGCTGGCCGGGCCCGAGGTCGGTGATCGGGGTCCCGCCCGACTGGATGCGCACCTTGCCGGTGAGGACGACGAAGAGCTCGTCGCCCTCGTCGCCTTCTTCGACGACGACCTGCCCGAGCTTGAAGGGGCGGACGCTCGTGATGTTGAGGATGCGGACGAGCTCTTGGAAGGTGACGAAGCGGAAGAGCGGCATCTTGTGCAAGATGTCGAGCTTCAGGTTCACCTCGCGCGTGAGCTTGTCGACGCCGCTCTCGTCCTCGGGGACGTTGAGGACGATGGCGGTGATGTTGTCCTTGCCGCCGCGCTCGTTCGCCAGGTCGATGAGGTGCGCCGTCAGGTTCTCTTCGGGGATCTCCTCGAAGAGCGTCCGAATCTCGGCCTCCTCGAGGTAGCCGTGGAGGCCGTCGGAGCAGAGGAGGAAGCGGTCCCCCGGCAGGACGTCGAAGTCGATGACGTCCACCTCCACGCTCTCGTACACCCCGACCGCGCGGGTGACGGCGTTCTTGTACTGGACCTTGTCGATCTGCTCGCGCGTGAGGCGACCTCGCTTGAGCAGCTCGTTGATGAGCGAGTGGTCCTCGGTGAGTTGGTGCACCGACCCTTGCCGGTAGAGGTAGACGCGCGCGTCGCCGACGTGGGCGATGAAGCCGCGGTTGCCGAGGATGAGGAGCGCGTCGAGGGTCGTGCCCATGCCGCGCTTGCTCTCGTCGCGGACGCCCTCTTCGTGAACGGTCGAGCAGGCGCGCTGCACGCTCGCCTCGAGCAAGCGCAGGATGTCCTTGCGGGTGGTGCTCCCGTGGCCCTGCTCGAATTCGTCCAGCGCGTCCCGTTCGGCGAGCAGGGCCTCGCGTACGGTGCGGGCGGCGAGTGTGCTCGCGACCTCACCCGCGGCGTGCCCACCCATGCCGTCGCAGACGACGAAGAGCCCGAGCTTCTTGTCCACGAGGAAGCTGTCCTCGTTGTGGTCCCGAACACGCCCGATGTCGGTCGCGGGCCAGAAGCGGAGACCTCCCGTGGCCTCGTCGGTCGCCATGCGTCGTCCTTCCCGTCTCTCTCGCTGGTGGTCTCGCTGGAGGTCCCGCCGGCCGTCGTCGCCGTCGGTGTCGTCCGAAACGGCGTTGCTCCGTAGCTGCCTGCTCCGAGTCGAGCCAAGGCGAGCCTGACCGCTTCCGCGGCGCGGCGCCATTGTCCCCAGCCGCCAGCGTCATTGCAACGCTCCCGTGGGCCGTTCGCTCGGGGCGCATCGGACGACCTCGCGCGGACATGTGTCGAAGCTCACGGTGATTCCCGACCATCGAACCGCGGGAATTCGGGACTTCGCGGCAGAACGCGCGACCCGGCGCGTGCGGGGCAGCCGGCCGAGATTGATGCGTCCACGACGGCTGCTACGGTCGGCACCTTGCAATCCGTTCATGGTGTCCGGGTCTCGTGGTGAGGTGAGCGCATATGGTTCGTTGTCTTGGCGTGGGTTTGGTGTTGGGCTTGGCCCTCGGTTGTGGTGAGTCGAGCGAGCTCGATCCGGACGCGGGGATCGTCTTCGACGCCTCCCGCCCGGACGTGCAGCCCGAGATGGACGCGCCCCCGCCCCGCACGGTCGGTGAGGCCTGCCGAGGCGCCGGAGACTGCGGAGAGGGCGAGATGTGCATCGGGGAGTTCCCCGGCGGCTATTGCACGATGGCGTGCGGCACCTGCCCCGACGCCTCCACCTGCGTCCAGTTCGGCGGCGGTTCCGCGTTCTGTCTCGCGGACTGCGACCCGCGGGCCGAGCGCCCGTGTCGAGCCGGCTATGGCTGCACCACCGACCCACGCATCGGGAACGTGTGCATCCCGGGCTGCACCGACGACAGCGACTGCGCGTCCGGCACGATCTGCGATCCGAACGGCGGCTCGGCCGGGGAGGGCTCGTGCCACGATCCCGACGCGCGCTACGGCGACGCGTGCATGCAGGACGAGCAATGCCCCGTGGCCACCTTCTGCTTCGGCGAGAGCTTCGGTGGCTGGCCGAACGGGGCGTGCATCGGCTTCGGCTGCGACCCCGACACGAACACCGGCTGCGGCGAAGGCGGGACGTGCGTCCCCAGCACTGGCGGCGACGGGCTCTGCGTCGCGTCGTGCACGGGCGAGGGTGACTGCCGCGACGGCTACTCCTGCGTCGAAGGGTCCGACGGGCGGCGCAGCTGCCTGCCGAGCTGCTCGACGAACGCCGACTGCACGGGCGGGCGCGTCTGCAACGCGGCGCTCGGCACCTGCAACGTTCCCTTCGACGACTCGCAGCTCGGCGCCGCGTGCACGTTCCGGCGCAGCAGCTGCCGCGGCGGCACGTGCCTCACGGAGTTCGAGAGCGGTTTCCCGGGCGCGCACTGCGCGTACTACGGCTGCGACGTGAACGCCGCCGACGACGCTTCGGACGGCTGCCCCACGAACGGCGTCTGCGCGGACATCGGCGCCGACGGCGTCTGCTTGCTTCGCTGCGACGCGGACGAGGACTGCACCCGCAGCGGCTACCGCTGCCGCGACGTGGACGCGAGCAACCCGGCCCGCGGCCGGGGCTGCTTCCCCGCGTGCGAGGGCGACGAGGTCTGCGCGAACGACGGCTCGGGCGGCGCGCCGCGCTTCGAGTGCAACGAGGGCACCGGCCTCTGCACGTACCCCTTCGATCCGACCCGCCTCGGCGCGAGCTGCGGCAGCGCGGACGAGTGCGCGGGCGGCCGCTGCCTCACGGACGGCTGGCCCGGCGGCACGTGCGCCGCGCTCGGCTGCCGCGTCGCGGGCGAGGGCGCCGAGCAGCCCTGCCCCGAGGGCGGCGTCTGCGTCGCGGACGGCGCGGGCGAGCTCGGCATCTGCCTGGTCGGTTGCGCGCTCGAGGCGAGCGGCACGTGCCGCGAGGGCTACGCGTGCGTCGCGGCCGCCGAGGGCTCCACGGTCGGCGTGTGCCGTCCGGCGACCCCGGACGAGCCTGGCGAGCCCGGCGAGCCCGCCGAGCCCGGCGACGAAGGCTGACGCGGCCCTTGGCGGACGTGGACGCGATCTGGATCGACCGCGCCGAGGGGCTCCACGCCGTCGTGGAGCAGCTCGGCCGCGTCGACCGCTATGCGTTCGATACGGAGTTCCTGCGCGAGCGGACGTATTTCCCGCAGCTCGCGCTGCTCCAGATCGCGTGGCGCGAGGACGACGTGACGCGCGTCGCGCTCGTCGACCCGCTGCGCGTCGAGCTCACGCCGCTCGCCGAGGTGCTGCGCGGACCGGGGCTCGCGGTCGTCCACGCCGCCTCGCAGGATCTCGCGATCGTCGAGCGGGCGTGCGGCGCGCTCCCGTCGCGGCTCTTCGATCCGCAGCTCGCGGCGGCGTTCCTCGGCTACGAGCAGCCTTCGCTGAGCGCGCTCTGCGATGGTTTGCTCGGACGACATCTGCCGAAGGGTGACCAGCTCACGGATTGGATGCGACGCCCGCTCTCCGACGAGGCCCGCCGCTACGCCGCGAGTGACGTGCTCCATCTCCTCGATCTCCATCGCGTGCTCACGACCGAGCTCGCGGCGCGTGGCCGAGACGCGTGGGCCGAAGAGGAGTGCGAGCGCGTCCGCGCGCGCACGACCCTCGACGTCGAGCCAGAGACCGTGTGGTGGAGGCTCAAGGGCAAGGGCCGGATGCAGGGCCGCGCGCGCGGCGTCGCGCAGTCGCTCGCAGCGTGGCGCGAGCGGCGTGCGATGCAGCTGGACCGGCCGACGCGGACGGTGCTCTCGGATCTCGCGATCCTCGCGCTCGCGGGGCGACCGGTGACGAGCGCGGACGAGCTCGCGCGGACGCGAGGCGTGGGCCGCTTGGATCCGCGGACGACGCGCGAGCTGCTGGAGGCGATCGAGCAGGGGCTCGCGCTGCGAGAGCCCGCGCTGCGCTTGCCGCCGAAGCCGCCCCGCGCGACCGTCAGCGCCGGGGCGGTGGCGCTCGCGCTCGCGTGGGTCGCGGAGGTCGCCGAGCGCCACGAGCTCGCGCCCGCCGTGCTGGCGACCCGCGACGACGTCATCGCGCTGCGACGCGGCGAAGGTCGGCTCGCCGACGGGTGGCGACGTCGCCTCGTGGGCGACGACCTCGAGGCGCTCTGGCGAGGCGAGACGCTCGTGGGCCTCAGAGACGGCGCGCTCGAGCTCGTGGCGCGGTGAGCCATGGCGCGGTTGCCGCGTTCGTTCTTCGCGCGCGACGTGCTGGAGGTAGCGCCGGATCTGCTCGGGAGGGAGCTCGTCCGCGGCGCCGTGCGGCTGCGCATCACCGAGGTCGAGGCCTACGGGCCGAGGGACACGGCGTGTCACGCCCATCGCGGTCGGACCCCGCGCAACGCGGTGATGTTCGGGCCACCTGGCCACGCCTACGTGTACCTCTGCTACGGCCTGCACTGGATGCTGAACGTCGTGACGAACGCGCCGGGGGAGCCAGCCGCGGTCTTGATCCGGGCGTGCGAGCCGGTGGAGGGGCTCACCGTCGTGCGCGAGCGACGAGGGGGCAAGTCGGGCCCCGTCCTGCTCACGGGACCCGGCAAGGTGGGCGCGGCGCTCGGGCTCGACGGCGCGATGAGCGGGCACGCGCTCTACCGCCGCGGGCAGCTCGAGCTCCACGCGGGGGCGCCGATCCAGCCGTCCGAGATGGTCGTCGGCCCGCGCGTCGGCATCGACTATGCTGCGCCTGCCGATCGGGAGGCGCACCACCGCTTCGCGATCGGCACCAGCGCGTGGGTCAGCCACCGCAAGGGGCTCGCGCCGCGGACGGCGGCGAGCAGGTGATCGCAGGAGAGAGCGGATGAGCGACGACGACGTGAACGATCCGGAGACGCGCAGCGAGGCGACGACGGCGGGCGTCCGCGTGTCGGTGGAGAGCCGGTACCTCCCCGAGCACTCGCAGCCGCTGGCTGGCAAATGGACCTTCGCCTACCGCGTGCGCATCGAGAACGTGGCCCACGAGACGCCGGTGCAGCTCCGCTCGCGCCATTGGATCATCGCGAGCCAGACGGGGAAGGTCGAGGAGGTCCGGGGCCCGGGCGTCGTCGGCGAGGAGCCGCTCCTTCGGGTGGGGCAGGCCTTCGAGTACACGAGCGGCGCGGTGCTCGAGACGCCGCGCGGCGTGATGCGGGGCAGCTACCAGATGGAGCGCCCCGACGGCAGCCGCTTCGACGTGACGATCGCCCCCTTTGCGCTCGCGATGCCGTATTCGCTGAACTGAGCGCGGCGGAGACGGCCGCGACGCGGCGTCGGACTTGGTCTCGGACACGGACTTGGTCTCGGACTCGGGCTCGGGCTCGGGCTCAGTCTCGCGGTCCACCGGTCGCGCACGCGCACGCGCACGTGGACGTGGACGTCGTGGACGTGGACGCGCACGCGCACGTCGCGGGCCTTAGAGGATCCCCTCGGTCGGGCCGGCGCCCTGGCGCACCAACGTGGGCTCGCCATCCGTCAGATCGACCACGGTCGAGGGGTCGAGGCCGCCCCAGCCCGCGTCGAGGATCAGGTCGGCCTGCTTGTAGCGGAGCGCGAGATCGTCGGGATCGTTGAGCTGCTCGCCCTCCCACGTCGCGGAGGTCGAGACGATCGGGTTTCCGAGCTCCCGCACGAGCTCGAGCGCGACCTCGTGATGCGGGACGCGGATGCCTACCGTCTTGCGCTTCATCATCAGCGTGCGCGGCACTTCGCGGGTCGCGTCGAGGATGAACGTGTAGGGGCCGGGGAGCAGGCGTCGCATCAACCGGTAGGCGCGATCGTCGACGATGGCGTAGCGCGCGATGTCGCCGAGGTCGGGGCAGACGAACGCGAGCGGCTTGCCCTTGTCGAGGCGCTTGAGCTGGTAGACGCGATCGACCGCCTTCTTCTGCGTGATGTCGCAGCCCAGCGCGTAGACCGTGTCGGTCGGGTAGACGATCACGCCCCCGCGGCGCAGTACCTCGACGGCCTGACGGATCTTGCGCTTCTCGGGGTGGGTGGGGTGGATCTCGAGTCGCATGGGCGTTTCGGAGCGTGTGAGCGGAGAGGGGAGCCTCGTCTCGGTCAGCGCGGATGAGCGCGGCGAGCGCGTGGCGGAGGATGAAGCGTCTCGGAGAGCTCTCGGGCGCGCACCTACCCCGTTCCGTCGCGAGTTCAAGCCGCCGACGCGACGGCGAGCGAGACGCGGCGCGCTGCGCGTGCTAGGCCTCCGGCCCCGCGGGCGGCTCGCCGCTCTGCGATCTCGAGGAGCCCATGGAAGTCACGCTCGTCCATCGATCCGTCTACGGACTCCCCTCGAACCAGCGCGTCGGCTGCATCGTGTACGACGGCGCCGCCGACATGCAGCTCTGGCCCGGGCCCGGGCCCGACAACGAGCTGCTCGAGCACTACGGCGACAACCTTCAGCAGATGCTCGACACCGAGCTGCGCCAGATCGAAGGTCGCCTGCTCGCGATCCCGTCGGTGGTTCGAGTTCATCCCGGGCGCCTGCACTGCAACTTCCTCGCTTGGGTCGCCACCCGCGAGCCCGAGCCAGGCACCGAGCGAACGCCCGCGCCGAAGGCGGAGCTCATCACGCAGGCGGTGCTCGAGGCGATGCGCTTCGCGGCGGCGCGGAGCGTCGACCGCATCGCGTTCGCGGCGCTCGGCGCGGGCGAGGGCGAGCTCCCACGCGCCGAGCGGCTCGCGCTCGTCGTGCGCGCCGCCCACGCCTACCAGGACGAGTGCACCCGTGAGGGACGCGCGCCCGTGGTCG
>JAHBWH010000112.1 GCA_019637115.1 Myxococcales bacterium
GGCGTCCCCCCCCCCGCCGTGAGCCACGCGGAGCCACCCGGAGATTCATCTGCGCCGCGCCGGTGTGGTCCTCCCCCGCCATGAGCCACGCGAAGATGTCCTCGAACCAGGCACACACTCACGACGCCCACCCACGACGCCCACCCACGACGCCCACCCACGACGCCCACCCACGACACGAGCCCGCGTCCGTTGCTCACGCGCACGCGCAGAGTTGACCCCGAGGGGCGACCGAGTACGTTCCGAGTCGACCGATGGCACCGCGAAAAGACCACGCCGCCGAGGGCCCCGCTGGCTTCCACATGGCGGACATCCGCCGCAAGCGCCCGACGCCCCGACGCGCCGTCGCCGTCGGCGAGATCGACCCCGGCACCGCCTACGAGGCGCTCGTCGCGGGGACCCTGCCCAAGGGGGACGCGATGGCGATGGCCGAGATCGCGGGACTGCAGGGCGCCAAGACCGCCTCCCAGCTCATGCCGCTCTGCCACCCCCTCCCGCTCGAGCTCGTCGACGTCCGCTGCGTCGCCGACCCCGAGCGACGGATCGTGCGCGTCTACTGCGAGGTCGCGACCGAGGCCCGCACCGGCGTCGAGATGGAGGCGCTCGCGGGCGTCAACGCCGCGCTCCTCACCCTCTACGACCTCACCAAGCCCGTCGAGCCCGCGCTCACGCTCGGCGGCGTCCGCCTCCTCTTCAAGGAAGGCGGCAAGAAGGGGCTCTGGCTCCACCCCGCCGGCATGAGCGACGACGAGCACACGCAGTATCGCCCGAGAGCGCTGCCGCGCCTCGACGGCGTCGCGTCCGCCGTCCTCACCCTCAGCGACCGCGCGCACGAGGGCCGCTACGAAGACCGCTCCGGGCCCGCGATCGTCGCCGCGCTCAGCGAGCTCGGCGCGGAGATCCGCGCGGTCGAGGTCTTGCCCGACGGCGTCGAACCGCTCGCCACGCGCCTCCGCGCGCTCGCCACCGGCGGCGTCGAGCTCGTGCTCTGCACGGGCGGCACCGGGCTCGGCGCGCGGGACCTCACCCCCGAGGCCCTCGCCGCCGCGGCGACGAGGGTCGTGCCCGGCCTCGGCGAGCTCATCCGGAGCGAGAGCCGCCACCACACCTCGCTCGCCTGGCTCAGCCGCGCCGAAGCGGTGCTCGTCGACACGGCGCTCGTCATCGCGCTCCCCGGCAGCCCGAAGGCCGTGTCGCAGTGCATGGCGATCCTCTCGCCGATCCTCGCTCACGCTCGCGCGATGTTGCACGGCCTCGATCACGCGGAGGTGTCCCATCGTCACGGTCGATGAAGCGCGCGCCCACGTGATCGCGCGCGCGACCCGCGTGGCGCCAAGCGCGGAGCCGTGCCCGCTCCACGAGGCGCTCGGCCGCGTGCTCGCCGAGCCCGTCACGAGCCCGGCCGATCTGCCGCCCTTCGACAACGCCGCGATGGACGGCTTCGCGCTGCCGCTCGAAGCGGAGACGCTGCCGGCCGGACACGAGCTCGAGGTCCGCGGCGAGCGCGCCGCGGGGGATCCCGAGAGCGCGCAGCGGACGGCGTGCGAGATCATGACGGGCGCCCCCGTCCCCGACGGCCTCGGCGCGGTGATCCCCGTCGAGCAGGTCGAGGTGCTCGCCGCCGACGCCGCGGGGCTGCCGACCCGGATCCGGCTCGGCGCCGAGGTGCGAGCGGGTCAGCACGTGCGGCGCGCGGGCGAGGACCTCGCGCGCGGCGCGGTCGCGCTCGAGGCAGGGACGCGCGTCGGGCCCGCGCAGCTCATGCTGCTCGCGGGGCTCGGAGTGGGCCGGCCGAGCGTGCGGCCGCGTCCGCGGGTCGCCCTCCTCTGCACGGGGCGCGAGCTCGTGGACGATCCCGACGCGCCGCTCGCGTCGGGGCAGATCCGCAACAACAACGCGCCCTACCTTCGCGCGCGCATCACCGCCGCCGGCGCGGAGCTCGTCCTCTACCGGACCGTGAGCGACGACCGCGACGCCCTCCGCGCCGCGCTCGACGCTGCGCTCGACGCGGGCGCCGAGGTCGTCGTCACGACGGGCGCGGTGTCGATGGGCAAGTACGACTTCGTGCCCGACACGCTGGACGCGCTCGGCGCCGAGACCGTCTTCCACAAGGTGAAGATGCGGCCGGGCAAGCCCCTGCTCTTCGCGCAGCTCGAAGCGCGCGGCGCGCTCTTCTTCGGCCTACCGGGCAACCCGGTGTCGAGCGCGGTGGGCTTTCGTTTCTTCGTCGAGCCCGCCCTGCGCGCGCGGCTCGGTCTCCCCGAGGAGCGCCCGCTGCGTGTCCCGCTCGCCTCGGCCTACGCGAAGAAGCCTGGCTTCCGGGTCTTCACGAAGGCGCGCGTCGAGGTGGGCGAGGGGGCGCAGCTCTGCGTGCGCGTGCTGCCCGGCCAAGAGTCCTTCAAGGTGTCGCCGCTCGCGCACGCCAACGCCTGGGCGGTCTTCCCCGAGGACGCGGAGCGCCTCGACGCCGGTGACGCCGTCGAGGTCTACGGCCTCGGCCACTTCGGCTTCGAGCTCGAGACGAGCTGAGCCGAGCGCCCCCCACACGATCGGCCCGCGAGCCCACGTCAGCCCCGACGACGACACGAGGAGATCCCCCATGAGAGTCGAGCTCAGCCTCTTCGGCGCCTTCCGCGACCTCGAGCCTCGCGGCAGCGTGGCGCTCGACGTCGACGGTGAGCGCGTCCGCGATCTCCGCGTCGCGCTCGAGGCCCACGCGAGCGCGCGCTGGCCGGCCTTTCAGCCGGGGCTGCTCGCGGTCTCGGCCTTCGCGAGCGAGGAGTCGATCCTACGCGAGGACGACCGCCTGCCGGCCGACGGCAAGGTCGCGATCCTTCCCCCCGTGAGCGGAGGCTGACGTGAGCGACCTCGAACACTTCGTCCGTGACGTCTCCGAAGGCGCCCTCGACCCCGCCGCCGCGCTCGACTTCGTCTCCGACCCCGGCTTCGGCGGGATCACGATGTTCGTCGGCAAGGTCCGCGACCTCAACCACGGCCGCCGCGTGCTCGGCGTGAGCTACGACATGTTCGACCCGCTCGCGTTGAAGGTCTTCGAGCGCGCGGCGGCGGAGGCGACGGCGCGCTTCGGCCCGCGCGTCCGCGTCCACGTCTCGCACGCCAAGGGACGCCTGGGCGTCGGCGACATCGCGGTCGTCGTCGCCGCCGGCACGCCCCACCGCGACGAGGCGTTCCGCGCCGCGCGGGCGGTGATCGAGGCGGTGAAGCACGAGGCGCCGATCTGGAAGCAGGAGCACTACGAGGACGGCGACAGCGTCTGGAGCGAGGGCTGCTCCCTCTGCGGTGGCGACGCGGGCCCTTCGCACGAGCACGACCACGACCACGACCACGACCACGACCACGACCACTGAGTCGCCCTGGCGGCGGGATCGCCTGCGGTCGGCGGAACGGCCCTAGACGGCCCCGGACCCCACGCGAGAGGAAGACGGAGACGTCGACGCCCCGCAGCCGCTCGTGGGTGTCGGGCCCAAACGCGATCCGACGCCGTCGGATCGGGATCGCGTCGAGCAAGCTCGAGAGCCCCCGCGCGAGCGTGCCGAAGGGACAGAACCAACCGCAGAACACGCGCCCCGCGACGAAGGCGAGCGCGAACGCGAGCACGGCGCGGGCGGTCACTGGCGCGTGGAGCATCGCGAGCGCACCCGCGACCGGGTCGACGAAGGGCACGGAGAAGACATCTTCCGACGCCGCGCCAGATCGCGCAGGAGCCCGCGTGTCACGTCCCCTCCGGCTCGCGCGCTCGGTCGAGCGGGCGCATCACGATCGCCTTCGGCGTCGTCGGACAGGCCGCGATGCAGAGGCCGCACCCGACACAACGCGACTCGTCGACCGCCGGGTGTTGGCCGCGCATCCGCAGCGCGGGCGTTCCAGGATGCGGCGAGCGTCCGGGCGTGCGAGCGCGGTCTGTCCCCTCGGGCCGCGGCTCCGAGCGCGCGCCGGTGTCCTCGCGCGAGACCGCCGGCGGGCAGAGCCCCGCGCAGGCCCCGCACTCGGGCCCCCGATACGTGAAGCAGCGCGACGCGTCGATCTCCACCACCCCGAGGCGCCAGATCCCGCCGCTCGAGGGCAAGAGCGCGCCGCGCGAACAAGCCGCGGCGCACGGAAACCCCTCGCACATCTCGCACGCGCGCACCTCGGGGCGCATCACCGGTGTCCCCGCGAGCGGCCCCGCCTCCGGCACGTACGCGAAGATCGCGCCGAGCGGGCACGCCGCCAGGCAGTCGCCGCAGCCATCGCAGCGCGCGAGGAAGTCCGCCTCCGTCACCGCGCCCGGCGGGCGGCGGCGAGGCTTGGGCGGCGGGAGCGGCGCCACCACCTCGGCTTCGACCAGCGCCTCGACCGTGGCGGGCACGATCCGCTGAAACCACCGACGCCGTCCGATACGCGCTCCCAACGCTCACATCCTCCCGAGCCGCATGTTCATGTCGAGGTGCATCAACCCAACGCCCGCCGACGAGACGACGATCATCACGGCGAGCATCGGCAGCAGGCTCCGAACGGCGGCGCCCGGGCCCGAATGCGCGCGGTGGCCGATCCGATGCGCCACGAGAATGCCGACCAGGTGCCCGACGAGGATGAGCCCGACCTGCATCGCCCAGAGCGCGGCGTCCGAGGCGAGCGGCCCAACCCGTACGTCCGCCGTGCCGAAGTGATCGGCGCCGCGGCCGAGCGGATCGCTGAGGAGCGGCACGACGTGGCCGCCCTCCATCAGCAGGTGCATGAGGTTGTGCGCCAGGTGATAGAAGAGCGCGATCGGGATGAGCGAGAGGCTGTAGCGGGCGAAGAGCTCGCGCGCCCCGAGGGCGTCGCGGGACCACCGCGCACCGAGCCAGCAAGCGCCCTGGTAGAGGCTGACGGTCGCGACGACGAAGGCGACCATCCCTAGGGTGAAGGCCGCGAGGCGGGGCACGCCGAGCGTCGCGGTGCTCCACTTCATGAAGCTCCAGCGTCCAGGCTCGAAGCTCTCCCAGGCCGCCGTCATCGAGAGCCCATGGAAGAGCGTGAGCGCGAGCAAGACGACGGCGAGCCAGGCCTCGTCGCGGCGGGGCACTCGCCCCGGGCCGAGGTCGGCGCCGAAGGGGCGCAGGTTGATCGCGACGTTCTGCTTCGCGCAGCTCTTCACGCACTCGGTGCACATCGTGCAGAGCGTCGAGTCCTGCACGACCTTCAGCGAGATGCCCGTCGGGCACGGGTAGCCCGCGCCCCCACCGTGCAGGCAGTCCTCCGTCGTGCAGCGCGCGCAGACGTTCGGGTTGCGCGCGCGGACCTCGACGGGCGCGAAGTTCCCGTAGAGCCCGCAGATCCGCCCGACGGGGCAAGCGTGCGCGCAGAAGCGCTTGCCGTCGAAGAGCAACGCGCCGACCACGGCGAGCGCGATCATGCCGAGCCCCAGCTGCGCGGTCGCGCGCGGGCTCGACGTGACGCCCCACCCGAGCTCGAGCCAGGTGAGCAGCACGAAGAGCGCGGTCGCGGGGTAGAGGTTCGCGAGCCACGGCGGGTAGCGCAGGCCGAGCCCGAGCGGCTCGACCTTCGCCGCGAGCCGCAGCCGGCTCGCCAGGCTCGCGAGGGCATCCCACGGGCAGACGAGGCACCACGCCGCCCCGAAGAAGAGCACCGTGAAGACGAGCCCTGCCCACCACAGCGTCCACACCGCGATCGGCGCGAGGTTGGCGACGCGGCTCCCCGCGAGGCCGACGTAGATCAGGTACGCGAGGACCCCGACCATCACGAGCTGCGGGACGACCTGAAACCAGCGGCTCCGGACGAGGCGGTAGACGCGCGGTCGCCGGATCAGGTTCTTGCGCCAGCGGCCTCGGGCGCCCCCGGCGCGCACCACCCACTCGGAGCTGACGAAGCTGAGCACGAAGATGCCGGCGAGCGCGGCGAGCAAGACCCAGGTGGGGACCCCCGCCATCACCAGCACCGGGCCCTCGTCGGTCAGGACCTGCCGCGCGCCGTCGCTCGGCGCGCACTCGTCGAGCGCCGGCTGCGCCGACGCCACGGTCCGAACGCCGAACGCGGATCCGAGCGCGCCGATGACGAGCGTCCTCACGGTCGCCAGGCGACGGCGCCGCGGGCGCTTCTTCCGCCCGTGGATCGCGAGGCCGAGGACGAGCAAGAGCGGCCCGCCGACCAGCAGGATCGTCAGCCAATCGACGTCGTCGTCGAGGTCGACGTAGAAGGCAAAGGAGGTCCGCTCCCCGTCGAAGTCGCAGACGAGCTCGTACTCGCCAGTGCGCGGCAGCGTCACGCGCGCCGCGTAGATCGACTCCATGTCGATCTCGGTGCGCGCGAAGCGGGCGACGACCTCGCCGCGGTGCACGATCTCGATGTCGACCGGCCCGCGGTAGTTGCGGTCCTCTTCGAGGTCGTAGAGGTAGAGGTAGATCTTCACGTCGTTCGGGGTGTTCGACGTGTGGCGCAGCTCGTAGCCCTGGAAGTTGAAGACCGTCGCGCCGATCTCCCAGCGCCCGTCGATGCGGTAGTACTCCTCGGTCGGCACCTGCGGGTAGTTCTCGAAGTAGCCGTAGTGCGGCAGGCCCTTGTTGTGGTGCGCGGCGGCGAGGCCCGGGAGCAGGCCGATCGCCAGGAGCGCCGCCGCCGCCTTCGAGCCGGCGGTCAGCACCGGCAGACGGCGCCGCACGGGCAGGCCTCGCGCGAGCCTCTTCGACGGGCACGAGGCGACGCAGCGACCGCAGCCGTCACACGCAGACAGCGCTGGATCCTCCTTGGGCCGCAGCCCGTACGGGCAAGCCCGCTGGCAGAGATTGCAGCCGCTCGGGCACGGCGCGTCCCCACGCTTGCGGAGCCGGACGAGGCGCAGTCGCCCCACCTGCTCGAGCAGAAAGCCGGTCGGGCAGAGGTTGTGGCAGAAGTAACCGGGGGCGACGAGGACGTCGACGAGCCACCACGCGGCCACGATCGTGAGCAGGCCCGTCGCGGCGCCCGTGGTGACGAGCAGAAAGATCCCCGCGGAGAGCGAGACGTAGGGCAAGAGCAGCAGCCAGATCGCCACGCTCGAGGTCCACGTCGCGATCACGCCACCGATCAGCACGAAGCCGCCCCATCGCGCCGACGACCGATGCTCGGGCAACGAGACGCCCAGCCGACGGACCCCGGCTCGGACGACCTCCCCGAGCTCGAAGAGCAGCCGCATCGGGCAGAGGTGGCTGCAGAAGATCTTCCCGAAGACCAGCGCGAGGGCGAGCGGGACGAGCAGCCCGAACCAGAGCGCCGCCGGCACTTCGCCGCCCATGCTCACGAGCCCGGCGATCATCAGCGGGTCGGCCGTGTCCACCCCGCCGACGCGACCCGCCCAGGGGAAGCCGAGGAACCCGAGGCTCGCCGCGTGGGTGTCGTCGTCGAGCAGCCCGAGCATCGACTCGTTGAGCGCGTACGCCTCCCCCCAGACCTCGCCCTGCATGAGGCTGACGAGCCGCGCGCTGTTGTGCGCGCGCTTGTAGTTCCGCCAGATGCCGCCGAACGCCGCGTAGACGACGAAGGCGACCACCGCGAGCTGCGAGGCGCGACGGAGGAGCTGCGCGAGCCGGCTCATCCCCGCTCCCCCCAGCGCGGGGTGCCCGACCGCTCGCGCGGACGCGGACGCTCTGCCGGCTCGCGCCTCGAGGTCTCGCCCGGCGCCCGACGCACGGTCGGGATCACGCGGATCGCTTGCGGCAGGTGCAGGCACGCCTGCTCGCAGAGGCCGCACCCGACACAGTGCTCCGGGTGCACGGTGGGCGCCTCGTAGAGGCCGATGGTCATCGCCTGACCCGCGAGCGGGCACGCGCGGTAGCACGCCCCGCACGTGCGCCCGTGATAGCTGAAGCAGAGGTCCTCGTTGAGCCGGGCCTTGCCCATGTCGACCGCGGCGATCCATCCCTCGCGCGACACCTCGAAGGGCCGCAGCGCGCCCGTCGGGCAGGCCTCCGCGCACTCGCCGCAGAGGACGCAGCCCCGCTCGCGCGCGTGCACGTAGGGCGTGAACGCCTGCTTCAACCCCGCGCCGAGCCCGTGAAATCGGATCGTGTCGTTCGGGCAGGCGTTCGCGCAGCGGAAGCAGCGCACGCACGCATCGGTGAAGGCCTCCTCGGGCAGCGCGCCTGGCGGGCGCAGGCGCACCCCGCCCATCGGGCGGCGAGGCTCCGCGAAGGCAGCCGCCGCGCCGCCGATCGCGGCCGCGATCGTCGCCCCGAGGAACCCGCGGCGGGCCATCGTGGCGCGCGAGGAGGGTTCGTCGTCGAGCTCCGGCTCGACCAACGGCTCCTCTCCCTCGCGCGCGTCACTCACGCCCCACCTCCTCCGTCGCTCACGCCCTTCCTCCTCTCTCACTCACGAATCTTCTCGACGCGCGCGGCGAGCTTCTTGAAGTCGACCTGACCGCTCACGGGATCGAAGGCCCGATGGCTGACCGCGTTCGCGAGCCAGCGGTTGAGCCGCGGATCGGCCGAGTCGGCCACCGAGAGGTTCCAGGGTGAGAAGAGGTAGCCGCGCGGCACGGTGTTCCGCGCCGGCCGGACGACGCTGTCGAGCCCGAGCGACGCGCGCGCGTGCATGAACCCGCGCCGCGTCCGGAGGCGCACCCACTCCCCGTCGACGACGCCGAGCTCCGCCGCGTCCTCGGGGTGCATCTCGACGTACATCTCGGGGACGAGCCGCCTCGTCGTGCCAGCGCGGATCGTCTTGGCGGTGTGGAAGTGCTCGTAGACCACGCCGAGGCCGAGCCAGAAGGGGTACTTCCCCGCCGGCACGGCGTCGCACGTCTTGCCGAGGTGCTCGAAGTCCGGCAGCTCCGGCGTGAGCCCCCGATCACGCGCCTCGATCAGGAGGTCGTAGTGGTCCGAGATGTAGAAGCCCTCCTCGGTGCCCGCCCGTCCGAGCTGCGCGATGATCGCCTCGCGCCCCTCGTAGTTCTGCGAGCAGAAGTGCATGTGCAGCTTCCCGTCGTTCGTCCGGAACATCCCGTAGGGGCGCGCGTCCCAGCCCTCCTGCCCCATGTAGCGGCGAGGCGTCCCACCCGCCTTCGCGATCGCGTAGGTCGGCGCAGGCCACTGGATCCCGCGGTGTTGACGGATCTGCTCGTAGAGCCCGATGCCGTCGCGCTCCTCGACCTCGAGCATGCCGGAGAGATCGGAGTCGGAGCCCTTCGAGGCGCGCACCATGTCGCGGAAGACTTCCTCGGGGTCGTAGAAGCCGTTCTCCTTGCGCTCGTACGGAAAGATCGCCTTGCCATCGAGCCCGAGGCGGTCGGCGATCGCGATGCCCTTGTCGATGACCATATCCATGTCGGGCATCGTCCCCTCGATGGGCTGACCGGTGCCGTCGCAGACGTAGATGCGCCGCTCGGACTGGATGTACGTCCCGCCGACCCACTCGCCCCAGGTCGACGCCGGCAAGATGACGTCCGCGTAGAGGTTGTTCGGCGCGTGACGGTAGATCTCCTGGACGATGTTGAACGTCTTCGAGAGCGCCGGCCGCACGAGCGTGTTCTGGTCGGGCAGGTCGATGTGCGTCGCGTAGATGAGGAACATCGCCTTGACGTCCCCCTTCAGCGCCCGCTCCATCATCCCGATGGCGAAGCCTTGGTTCTCCATCGAGGCGACCTCGGCGAGGCGCTCGCGAGGGACACGCCACTGGTCGGCGATGTGGTCGCGCCACGCGACGTTGTCGAGGCCTTGGTTGAAGGGGAGGCGACTCGTCAGCCCTCCAGTCAGGCGCTCACCCATCGCGTTGGGCTGACCCGTCATCGAGAAGGGGCCGCACCCTGGTCGGCCGATGTTGCCCGTGAGCGCCATCAAGTTGATGAGGCTCACGACGTTGTTCTGGCCGTGGATGTGCTGGTTGTAGCCGATGCCCCAGAACGAGAGCACGCCGCCGCGGCCGCGCTCGCGACCTCGGATCGATGCCTCCGCCCACTTCGCCGCGACCTCACGGAGGTACGCGGGATCGATCATCGTGTACTCGACGACGTTCTCAGGCTTCCACCGGTCGCTCTTGCAGTTCTCGATGTACTCCTCCCAACCGGTCACGTGGTCGCGGAGGAAGTCCATCGCGACCGCGTCCTCGTGGTCGTTGAGGATCACGTGGGCGATCGCGTTGTGGATGCTGATGTCGCCGTTGATCGTCGAGAAGTGGTACGAGCTGCTCGAGTCGATGCCCTCGTAGCCCTGCACGGTGCCGGTCCGGCGCGGATCGACGACGAGCGTCGGGATCCCGTTCTTGTCCTTGTGGTCGGCGATGCGCCAGAAGACGATCGGATGGGAGCCTCGGCAGTTGTGGCCCCAATGCGTGACCATGTCCGAGAGCTCGATGTCGTCGTAGCTCGTGGGCGGCGTGTCGCTGCCGAAGGTCTTGAAGTAGGCCGTGACCGCCGAGGTCATGCACATGCGCGCGTTGGCCTCGATCGTGTTCGAGGCGAGCACCCCCTTCATGAAGACGTTCTCGAGGTATTGCCCCTCGAAGGAGAGCTGACCCGAGCCGTAGAGCCCGACGGAGTTCCCGCCGTGCTGCTGGACGATCCCCACGACCATGTCGACGATGAGGTGCTCCGCCTCCTCCCACGTGGCCTCGCGGAAGACCTCGTCGTCGAAGTTGCCCTTCGACTGGCTCACGTGTCCGGTGAGCGGGTTGGTGTAGTCCTTGCGGATGAGCGGCTTCGTGAGCCGATCGACATACATCGCCTCGGCGCTCGTGAGCCCCTTGATGCACTGCAGCCCGCGGTTGGTCGGGTGGTTCGGGTCGGGCTGCATCCCGACGATGCGGCCGTTCTCGTGCTGGATGATCGTCCCGCACCCGACGCCGCAATAGGGGCACGCCGAGAGGATCTCGCGCGTCCCCGCGTCGCCCGCGCGCGGCTCGGGCGCGGTGGTCGCGGGCTCCTCGTCGCCGTCGCACGAGCGGCACCCGAGCAGCGCGGCGGACGCGCCCGCCACGGCGGTGCTCGCCAGGAAGGTCCGGCGATGGAGCCCCTCGCCGGGTGCGTCGGATGGGCGCTCGGCGAGCACCTCGGTGTCCCGCTCGGCGAGCACCTCCAGCTTGGTCTTCGGACGCGACTTCTCCATGCTCTTCTTCGACATCGTTCCCCCTACCAAGCGCTCGCGCGGAGGTGCGTGATCACGTTCTCGATCTCGTCGTTCGTCAGGTTCGCCACCGCGATCGCGGCCGGCCTACCGAATGGCTTCATCGGCGTATTCGTCTTCCCGTTGGCGATGATGTGTCGCAGGTACCCGTTCGAGGTCTCCGCGAGGAACGCCGCCCGCCCGATCCCCGTGCCGTTGGCGGTTTCCTGGTACCCAGCGCCGCTGTTGCCGTGGCACGCCGCGCAGATCTCGCGGAAGACCACGGCGCCCGCCTCCGCGTCGCCCCGAGCGGGCGCGTCGTCGAGGCGCACCGGCTCGATGTCACGCCACGAGCGCATGTAGGCGACGATGTTCTCGACGCCCTCGCGCCCGAAGCCCGCGCCCCACGCCGGCATCGTCGTGCCCGCGCGCCCCAGGTAGATGGTCCGCGTCAGGTAGCCATCGCTCGCGGCCGCGAGGAAGGACTCGCTGTTGAGGGCAGGACCGATGCCGACGCGCCCTTCTCCCTCGTCGCCGTGACACGACACGCAGCTCCCCTGAAAGAGCTCTCGCCCCGCTGCGACCCTCGCGGCGTTCGCCTCGATCGTGCGCATCTCGCCGCTCGAGGTCCCCACCGCCGGATCCCCCGCTGGAAACTCGGACTCGACCGATGGCGTCGCGCTCGCGGCTTCGGCTCCTTCGCCGCAAGCGCCCGCGGAGATGACGACTGCACATGCGATCGCCCAGACGACTCTTCTATAGTGGCTCATTCGACCCCTCTTCGATACAATGACGTTCGATGCACCAACGCGACTGTCTCCGCGCATCGACGCTCGCTTTACTCTGTCTGTCGACGCTCACGTCTCAGGCCTGTGTAGACGACGATCTCCCCGAGATCATGCGCATCCGAGAGTTCTCGCTGGTGGATCAAGATGGCGCGGAGCTTCGCTCCGAGGCGCTCCGTGGCAGGATCTGGATCGCGAGCTTCTTCTTCACGTCGTGCACCTCGATCTGCCCGATGCTGACGCACCACGTCGCGAACCTGCACCGGCGCCTCGGCGACGCGCCCGAGGTCAGCTTCGTCTCGTTCTCGGTCGATCCGGACGTCGACACGACGGCGCGCCTCACGGAGTACGCGCGCCGATACGACGCCGATCTCGCGCGTTGGACCTTCGTCACCGGACCTCGCGAGGACGTCCGCCGGGTGGTCGTCGAGATCCTGCGATCGACGATGGGTGATCGCGTCGAGCTCCGCGCCGGCTACGACATCCCCCACAGCGGCGCGCTGCTGCTGGTCGACGGCGAGGGCGTCGTCCGAGGCGAGTACGACACGAGCCCGACCGGCCTCGCCGCCATCGAACGAGACGCGCGACGACTCGCGCGCCAGCTGGCGAGATGAGGCACCTCGCTGCGCAGAGCGAGAGATCGGTCCGGACATTCTCCTCCTCGACGGAGTTCGGCGAGGACGTCGGTGACGCCGCGATCGCTCGAACGAGTGCTCGAGAGCGCCCCTCGACGGCGAGCCGCGCGCGGCGGCCCCAAAGAGGCACCTCACGTGCGACTATGAAGGTGCCTCTACGCGGCTCGGATGATCTCCATCACCCGACGTCGCCGCGGGGTCTTCGCAGGCCGAGTGGGGTGTGCGTCCTCACGTGGAGAGGCATGGCGGAGAGGCATGGCGGCGACGCGCGGAGGCCGGAGAGGCAGGTGACGGCCATCGTGGTCCGTGACCCCATACGGCGGCACCGAGAGACGACGGCGGCGCACGAAGGACGACGGCGGCACGCCGCGCTCGCCACGGGATCGCGCGTGGGGACCCCGATGGCAGAGCGCCGGAGAACGCACCGGAAAGAGAAACGCGCGCAACGATCCCCCCGAAGAGGATCGTGCGCGCGTGATCACGCTTCGAGATTCGAGGTGCGCTCTTCGACGACGGTCAGGCGCGAGGCGCGAACGCGGAGCAGGTGCCGTCCGGGTGAATCGGCCCCGGCACGGGCGCGCAGGTGCCGCACGCCGTCGGCGTGCCTTGGTAGAGCACGCAGTTCGCGCACTTCTTGTTCGGATCGGGCGAGCGGTCCGTGTACTGGAGCGCCGAGCGCGTCTGCTGCCCCGCGGAGTCCACCCCGCTCGAGTCGCAGGTGAGCGCGTCGCCTCCGCCGCAGCCGACGGTGTGAAGCAGCGCGATCGCGCCACCACCTGCCGCGATCCGACCGATGAAGCGACGACGAGAGATCGACTTGGTCATCTTCCACTCCTTGGGGCTTGCCCCGTCGTGCCTCCCGACACCGACCGAGCTACCCAGCCATGGCCGCAGCGTCGCCACGCCCGTTCGAGGTTTCCGAAGCGCGTCACGCGCCTCTCGACGGAATCTGGCGCCTCTCCCCGCGGAGGGGCATGACCTAGGTCAGGTGCGCGGACGGTTTGCGCGTCGCACCACGTCGGCCAACCCCTGATGAATGTCTCCACGCCCTGTCGGAGTTGATTTTCATTAGCGCCACAGCGGAGCGACGTCGAGCGCCTCCCAGGTCCGGCATGACCTAGATCAGTCGCGCGGCCATCGCGCTCTTTGCCCTTCCTTGCAAGCTCTCTGGAGCGACAAGCCGGCGTCAACGTTGATCGAGATCACCCGGAGCATCCGGCGCGAAGCGGCCACCACCGCGACTCTCGGCGAATGTCGTAGGTCGTGATGTGAAGCCTCACTCGGCGCGACGTCGAGGGATTGAAAGACACCCCGCGCAGAGGGCACTCCTCGTTTGCACCCCGCGCTTCGGCGGGTGCTCGGTGGGACCCCCGAGGCCAAGCGCCATCAAGCGCTCTTGGCTTGGCTGGGTGGCGCCGAGGTGTTGCGTTCGTGACCTGAGCGACGAGGCGAGATGAGGCCCTTCCCCGAGCTCGAAGACTGGCAAGCCGCACCTCTCGACGAGGTGCTCCTCCAATGCCGCGATCTCGTCGAGGATCCCGAGCTTCCTTCCGTGAAGCGGTTCCGAGACGAGGGCGGCAAGGTGCTCGGCCACTTCCAGGTCTATTTCCCCGAAGAGCTCGCCCACGCGGCGGGGATGCTGCCCGTGAAGCTCCGCGGCGCGCCCATCGACCCCGACCACGCGGAGTCGCGCTTCGGCTCGTACCTCTGCTCGATCATCAAGACCTCGCTCGAGCTCGCCCTCAACGGCAGCCTGAAGCTCGACCTCTTCGTCAGCCACCCGATCTGCGACGCGGCGCGCAATCTCTCCGCGATCTTCTCGCGGAACTTCGAGCACCCGAGCCAGATCCTCTACCTCCCGCAGAACGCCAACTCGAGCCACACCGTCACGTACCTTCGCGGGGAGTACGCGCGGCTCTGCGCCGACGTGGAGGCCGTCGCGGGCCGCGCCATCACCCCCGGCGCCCTCGCGCGCTCGATCGAGGTCTTCAACGAAAGCCGCCGGCTGCTCCGGCGCCTCTACGACCTCAAGCGCTCGCGCCCCTGGCTCCTCGCGGCGGAGGACGCCTACAGCCTCGTCGCGCTCGCGGGCCTGCTCCCGCGCGAGACCCACAACGAGCTGCTCGCGTGGGTCCTCGATCGCCTCCCCGAGCGAGACGCCAAGCGCGAGGACCGCGTCCGCGTCGTCTTCGAGGGGGGCTTCTGCGAGCAGCCGCCGCTCGATCTCGTCCGCGCGCTCGGGCGCGCCTGCTACGTGGTCGACGACGACTGGCTCATCGGCCTCCGCTACCTGGTCGAGGACGTCCCCGCGACGGACGACCCGCTCCTCGCGCTCGCCGAGGCGTACATCGAGCGCTCCTCCTACAGCCCGGTCCAGCACGATCTGCGCAAGCCGAAGGAGGACATGCTCTTGCAACGGGTGCGGGGCGCCGAGGCGGGCGCCGTGATCATCGCGGCCGCGAAGATGTGCGAGCCCGGCCTCGAGGAGCAGGTCGCCTATACGCGCGCGCTCGAAGAGGCGGGCGTGCCCTTCTTGGTGACCGAGTTCGAAGAAAACATGACGAGCTTCACCGGGGTCGAGCTGCAGCTCGAGACCTTCGTCGAGAACCTCCTCTTCGCGTGAGGGTGATGATGTCGGAGAAGAACACGGACGCTTCGAACGAGCTCGTCGGCCGGGCCAACCGGCGCGGCGGAGAGCTCGTCCGCGATTGGTACGCCGACCTGACCCGCGCCGCGGAGGAAGGCCGCGGCGCCGCCTACGTCTTCGTGATGGGCAGCCTCAACGAGATCCTCCTCGGCTTCGACCTGCCGGTCGTCTTCCCCGAGGTGAACTCGCTGCAGACCGCCGTGCGCCGGGTCGCCCACGAGCTCCTCGACCAGGCCGAGGACTACGGCTACTCGCCCGACATCTGCGGCTACGTGAAGGCCGACGTCGCGGTGCAGCTCTCGAAGGGCAAGCACCCGATGGGGCGCATCCCCAAGCCGTCGATCGCGGTGCTCACGAACGCCTGCAACACGTACATCAAGTGGGCGGAGATCTGGGAGCGCATGCACCACGTCCCCGTGGTGACGATCGACGTCCCCGGCACCCGCGAAGGGGTCACCCGTGGGCGCGCCGACGCGAGCTTCGACAACGACCTCCGCTACGTGGTGGCGCAGCTTCACGAGCTCATCGCGACGTGCGAGCAGATCACCGGCCGACGCTTCGACATCGATCGCCTCCGCGAGACGCTCGGCTACGTCAACCGCATGGGCCGCGCCTATCGCCGCGTCCTCGAGCTGAACCGGAGCGCGCCGGCGCCCTTCAACGCCCTCACGGACGGCACGGTCTACCTCGGCGTGGCCAACGCGCTGCGCGGGACCGAGGCGGGAGCAGTCTACTTCGAGGAGCTCGTCGAAGAGATCGAGCACAAGGTCGCCCGCTCGATCGGCGCGCTCGGCGACGAGAGCTACCGCCTCGCGTTCGTCGGCGTGCCTTGCTACCCGATCTTCCGGCGCTTCACCGAGATGTTCTCGGAGTGGGGCGGCGCGTACGTCGGCTCGTCCTACCTCTGGTTCGCGTCCGGCGGCCTCAACCGCGACTTCGAGTACGACCCGCAGCGGCCGATCGAGAGCCTCGCGGAGGGCGTGCTGCTCGGCGTGCGCGACGCGATGGACAGCATGTTCCATCACGACCGGCTGCTCGAGCAGATGATCGACCACTACGCGCTCGACGGCATCGTCTACCACCCGATCAAGAGCTGCCGGACGGTCTCGACCGGCCTCGCCGACGGGCGGCGAGCGCTGAGCGAGCGCCGCGACGTGCCGAGCCTCTTCGTCGAGTCCGACATGATGGACCGCCGCGTCGTGTCGGAGGCGCAGATGAAGAACCGCATCGACGCCTTCTTCGAGGGGCTCGCGGCGCGCCGAAAGCGCCGCGCGGCGACCCCGAGCGTGCTCGAAGGGGGCGCGTGATGGCCGCGCGAACGACACGCGCACCCGACGCGAGACGTGCGCACGTCTCGATCCCTTCGCCCGAGGCGAGACGCGATCCGCGACGCGAGGAGAGCGGCTCGTCGGCGACGAGCGCGACCGAAGGAGGAGGTCCGAGATGAGCGCGACTGCAGGCGTGGACGTCGGGTCCACGCAGACCAAGGCCGTCATCCTCAGCGACGCAGGCGAGATCGTCGGCCGAGCCCTGACCTCGACCGGGGCGAACGTCGTCCAAGCCGCCGAGCAGGCCTTCGCGACGGCCCTCGCCGACGCGGGGCTCTCGGACCACGACGTCGAGTACGTCGTCGGCACCGGGTACGGCCGCTACCGGATCTCGTTCGGCCACACCCAGGTCACCGAGATCAGCTGCCACGCGCGAGGCGCCGTCCACATGTTCCCGAGCACCCGGACCGTCGTCGACATGGGCGGCCAGGACACCAAGGCGATCCGCGTCGCCGCGGACGGCTCGATTGTCGACTTCTGCATGAACGACAAATGCGCGGCGGGGACGGGTCGCTTCCTCGGCGCCGCCGCGACGGCCCTCGACATCGCGCTCCCCGAGCTCGGCGAGACGGCGCTGCGCTCGAACAAGCCCGTCCGCATCAGCACCACCTGCACCGTCTTCGCGGAGTCCGAGGTGCTCTCGTGGCTCGGCAAGGGCAAGCGCATCGAGGACATCCTCTGGGGCGTCCACACCTCGATCGCGTCGCGCACCGTCGGCCTCATGCGGCGCGTCGGCGTCGAGGACTCCGTGACGTTCTCGGGCGGCGTCTCGCGCAACGTCGCGATGGTCGCCGCCCTCGAAGAGCGCCTGGAGCTCACGTTGAACGTCAGCGAGGAGAGCCACTTCATGGGCGCGCTGGGCGCCGCGCTCTTCGCCCTGGATCACGTCGTCGCGAGCCGCTCCCCGCGGCCGCGCGCCACGGAGGTGCGGCCATGAGCTTCGTCGCGGGAGTCGATGTCGGATCCACCTACACGAAGTGCGTCCTGACGCGCCGCGACGGCGCGGTGGCCGCGACGATCATGAGACGGACGGGCTTTCGTCTGCCCGAGGTCTCACGTGAGGTCGTCGACGCCGCGCTCGAGCGCGCAGGCGCGCGCCGCGACGCGCTCGCCTACGTGATGGCGACGGGCATGGGGCGTCACCAGGTCCACGACAAGGACCTCTACGTCACCGAGCTCACCGCGGCCGCACGCGGCGCGCTCTCGGCCCACCCCGGCACGCGCACCGTCCTCGACATCGGCGGGCAGACCATGAAGGTCACGCGCCTCGACGAGGACGGGCGCATCGTCACCTTCCGCCTCAACGACAAATGCGCGGCGGGCACGGGCGCCTTCCTCGAGAAGACCGCCCACTACATGGGCTACGACACCGAAGAGATCGGGGCGCTGCTCTCGACGGCGAAGGGCTCGGTGCCGATCTCGGGCGTCTGCGCCGTCTTCGCCGAGTCGGAGGTCATCAACCACCTCTCGCTCGGCACGGCGCCCGCCGACATCATGCTGGGCGCCGTCGAGTCGCTCGTCTCGCGCTCGGTGCAGCTGCTCAAGCGCGTGAAGGGCGAGTCGGAGCTCACCTTGGTCGGCGGCATCCTGCGCTTCGAGCGGATGTCTCAGGCCGTCGTCGACAAGCTCGCCGCCGACAAGCTGGGTCGAGGCATCACGGTCAACGTGCTCCCCGGGGCCGACGCCCAGTTCGCGACCGCCCTCGGCGCCTCGCTGCTCGGCTGGCAGCGGCTCGCGCGCCGCGGCGCGACCGCAGAGAGCGTGCACGCGCCATGACCCGGCGGCTCCACAACCTCGAGGTGCTCCAGGGCGCGTGCGCGGCGGCGCGGCTCGTCTCGTTCGACCACGCGAGCCAGCCCGAGGATCCGCTCGCGCGCGAGGGCTGGACGCGCCGGAACCTCTGCGACTCGCGGCGCGTGATCGAGGCGCGCTCGCTCTACGAAGCGCTCGGGCTCGAGGTGCGGCTCGAGGCCCCGAGGCCCGACGACTTCGGCCCCGAATGCGCGGAGTGCCTCGCCCACTGCCACGACCAGGTCTTCCTCTACACACGCCCACGAGGTGCCCGATGAGCGCGACCGTCTCCGTGCCCCGTACCCACGTCGACGCTTGGCAGATGGTCGCGCGCGGCGAGCCGCTCGCCCGGGCCTCTCGCGAGATCACCGAGCTCGGCGCGGGCGACGCGCTCGTGCGCGTGGCGGGCTGCGGCGTCTGCCACACGGACATCGGCTATCTGTACGAGGGCGTCGCGACGCGGCACCCCTTGCCGCTCACCCTCGGCCACGAGATCGCGGGCACCGTCGAGAACGCCGGGCCCGCCCACGCGCGGCTCGTCGGCCGAAAAGTCGTCGTGCCCGCGGTGATCCCATGCGGTCGCTGCGCGCTCTGCCAGAGCGGCCGCGAGATGATCTGCCCCGAGCAGATCTTCCCCGGCTGCGACGTGCACGGCGGCTTCGCGAGCCACGTCGTGGTGCCGGCGCACGGCCTCTGCGTGGTCGATGACGCGGCGCTCGAGGCGAGCGGGCTCGAGCTCGCCGACCTCAGCGTGCTCGGCGACGCCGTCTCGACCGCCTACCACGCCATCGATCGCGCGCGCCTCCCGAGGGGCGGCGTCGCGGTGTTCATCGGCGCGGGTGGCGTGGGCGGGTTCGGGGTGCAGATCGCGCGCGCGCGCGGCGCACACGTCGTCGCGATGGACGTCGACCCCGCCAAGCTCGCGCGGATGACCGAGCTCGGCGCGTCGCTCACGCTCGACGTCCGTGGGCAGGACCCGAAGGCCACCCGCAAGCAGCTCACGGCGCACCTGCGCGAGCGCGGTCTGCCCGAGCGCGGGGTGGCCATCTTCGAGACCTCCGGCACCGCGGCCGGACAAGAGCTCGCGTTCGGGCTGCTCGGCCCTGGCGCCCACTTGAGCGTCGTGGGCTTCACCCTCGACCGGGTGACCGTGCGGCTCAGCAACCTGATGGCCTTCGACGCCACCGCGGCGGGGGTGTGGGGGTGCCCGCCTCGGCTCTATCCGAGCATCGTCGACCTCGTCCTTCGTGGAGAGATCCGCGTCGCGCCCTTCATCGAGCGACGCCCGATGTCCGAGATCAACGAGGTCCTCGAGGCCGTGCGCGAGCATCGGATGAAGGGCCGCCCCGTGCTCATCCCCTGACCGCCACTGACCGCCACCTGATCACCAATCGTCGCCACCCGATCACCACGCGCGAAGAGGACGTGAGCACGAGACACGAGGTCGAGGAGACGACCCCCATGAAGACCCCCATGAAGACCCCGACGAAGATCCGCGCCGAGCGCACCTACGACGAGACGCTGCTCTGGATCGTGCTCGACGCGCCCAAGGCCAACGTGCTCGACGCCGCGATGCTCGAGGAGATCCAGGCGATCCTCGACGACGCGCGCGCGCGACCGAGCCTCAAGGCCATCGCCTTCGCCGCGAGCGGGCCCCACTTCAGCTTCGGCGCGAGCGTGGACGAGCACCGGGCCGACCGAGCCGCCGAGATGCTCCGCACCTTCCACGCGGTCTTCCGCACGCTGCTCGACCTGTCGATCCCCACCTTCGCGGCCGTCTCGGGCGCGTGCCTCGGTGGCGGCATGGAGCTCGTCAGCCACTGCTCGTGGATCTTCGCGCACCCCGAGGCCTCCTTCGGGCAGCCGGAGATCAAGCTCGCGGTCTTCCCTCCGATGGCGTCGCTGCTCCTGCCCTGGCGCCTTCGCGGCGGCGCGGCAGTGGACCTCTGCGTCTCGGGCCGGACGATCTTCGCGCCGGAGGCGCACCGCCTCGGCCTCGTGCACGCGCTCGATGCGGACCCCCGCGCCGCCGTCCGCGCGTTCTTCGAAGAGCAGCTCGCGCCGCTGAGCGCCAGCTCGCTTCGCTTCGCCGAGCGGGCCGCGCGCCTGCCGCTGAAGGCGCGCTTCGAGCGCGACCTCCCCGCGCTCGAGCGCCTCTACCTCGACGAGCTGATGAGGACGCCCGACGCGAACGAGGGCATCGAGGCGTTCTTGTCCAGGCGAGCGCCACGCTACGAGCCTTGAACGGCGCCATGCGCCCAGCGGCGAAGAGGCCCCGAGAATCCACGTCGCGAGAATCCACGCCGCGAGAATCCACGCCGCGAGAATCCACGCCGCGAGAATCCACGCCGCGAGAATCCACGAAGAGACCCCCGAGAAGGAGAGAGCCATGACGCAATCCGCCGGCGCGATCGACATCATGTACTACGTCGCCACGCCCGAGTTCATCGACCGCTGGAACCGCGCGAAGGCTGGCGAGCTCGTCTGCCGGATGGAGCGCGCGCTCGGCGGAAGCCTCCCGCAGTTCCCATCCCTCGACGCGATGGTCGCCGAGATGGACTCGGCGAAGGTCGACAAGGTCTTCATCACGCAGACGAAGATGTGGTCGTACCGCAACAAGATCATGACGATGGACACCCAGCTCGACGAGGTGACCCAGTACCTGAAGCACGCCCCCGACCGCTTCGTAGGCCTCGCGGGCTACGACCCCTTCCGCATCTCGGAGTCGCTCGCCGAGATCGAGGTCGCCGTGAAGCAGCACGGCTTCAAGGGAGTCTACGTCCACATCTACGGCTTCGACATCGGCTTCGCCGACCCGAAGATGTACCCGCTCTACGCGAAGTGCGCCGAGCTCGGCGTGCCCGTATCGCTCCAGGTCGGCCACGTGCTCGAGGGCATGCCGAGCGATTGCGGCCGCCCGATGGCCCTCGACCGCGTCGCCTGCGACTTCCCGACGCTGAAGATCCTCGGCGCGCACACCGGCTGGCCCTGGGTCGAGGAGCTGATCTCGCTCTGCTACAAATGGGACAACGTCTGGTTCGGCATCGACGCGTGGATGCCTCGCTACCTCAGCAAGGAGATCATTCACTTCATGGACAGCCGGATGGGACGCGATCGGGTCGTCTGGGGTACGAACGGGCTGCCCTGGGGCAAGAGCCTCGACCAGCTCCAGAGCCTCGGCCTGAAGGACGAGACGATCGAGAAGGTGACACGCACCAACGCCCAGGAGCTCTTCGACCTGCGGTAGCCGCCCCGCCGACCGACCCGCTGTCGTGCGCATCGCGTTCATCGCCGCCAACCGTGAGCATCTGCCTAACCCGGTCGTCCCGATCGGGCTCGTCTCGGTCATCAGCGCGTGCCCGCCGCACCACGAGCGGCACGCGCTCGACCTCTGCTTCGAAGACGAGCCGCTGGCCGCGGCGCGCCGCTTCGTGGGAGCGATCGCGCCCGATCTCGTCGCGCTCTCGCTGCGCAACGTCCACCGCAACGACTACGGTGACGTCTCCCACAACGTCGACGAGTACCGCGCGCTCGTCCGCGCGATCCGCGAGGTGAGCGCCGCACCGATCGTGCTCGGCGGGGGAGGCTACACCGTGCTCGCGCGCGAGCTGCTCGACGCGCTCGAGGCGGACTACGGCGTGGCGGGAGAGGGCGAGCTGACCTTCGCCCGACTGCTCGCATCGCTCGAAGGCGGGGGAGAGAGCCTCGACGCGATCGGCGGGCTCTACCGCAGGGTGGATGGGCGCACGATCGCGCCGACCTCCCCCGCGCCGCAGGTCGACCTCACGACCGCACCCCTCCCCGACCGGCGCTGGGTCGACCGCCGCCACTACGAACGAGTCGGGACCGAGTCGGTGCAGACCAAGCGCGGCTGCCCGATGAGCTGCGCGTACTGCACCTACCCGCTCATCGAGGGCCGCCTCTCCCGTCTTCGCCCGCCCGAGCGCGTGGCCGACGAGCTCGAGCACATTCGCGACGTCGCGCCCGAGGTGGACCACTTCTTCGTCGTCGACGCGGTCTTCAACCTCCCCCGAGCGCACGCCATGGCGGTCTGTGACGCGCTCGTCGCGCGCGGCATCGACCTCCCTTGGACCTGCTACGTGAACCCGAGCGACTTTCGCCCCGAGCTCGCGGAGCGGATGGCGGCCGCAGGCTGCGTCGGGATGGAGGTGGGCGCGGACTCGGGCACGGACGCCGTCCTCCAGCGCCTGCGCAAGGGCTTCGACACGGACGCCATCCGGCGCCTCGCGCGCGTCGCGCGCGCCGCCGGCCTCCGCGATTGCCACACCTTCCTGCTCGGCACGCCGGGAGAGAGCCTCGACGACGTGAAGCGAACGCTCGACTTCATCGTCGAGCTCGATCCCTCCGCCGCCATCCTGATGGTCTGGAACGACGAGCAGGCCTCCGTCGACGCCGCCCGCGCCCGCGCCCGCGCCGAGCTCGCCGAGCGCACGCTCGCCCTCCTCGACGCGCACCGCCACGCGCACCCGCGCTGGGTCATCCCTCCCCTCGAGCACCACTTCTCCGAGCGCCTCTTCGCCGCGCTCCGCCGCAGCGGACGCCGAGGCCCCGCGTGGCTCCACCTCGCAGCCCGCTGAGAACCGTCGCGTCGTCCGACGGAGCCCCTTCGTCCTCGAGCGGAGCCCGCCGCGGGACACGAAGCCAGGTCTCACCTCGGAAGGCCCGCCGCGGGCCTTGCTTCGCGTCAACGGGCGGCCTCGCGCCAGAGGGCAGGGTCACGCCTCGTCGCGCTCCCGTGCGCGTCGTCGCTCCCGATGAAGATCCGCCTCATCTACCCGCGCTTCGCGCGCTTCCGTGACACCCACCCCGAGCTCGAGACCCTCCCGGAGCTCGCGGGGCTCTGGAAGTACCGCATGCCCCCCGCGCTCGGCCTGCAGATCCTCGCGACCCTGATGCCCGACGACGTCGAGTGGGCGGTGACCGACGCGAACGTCGACCCGATCGACTTCGACGAACCGCTCGATCTGGTCGGCGTCAGCTTCTTCACGCCCCAGGCGTCGTCCGCCTACGCGATCGCCGACGAGTTTCGCGCGCGCGGCGTGAAGGTGCTCATGGGCGGCATGCACCCCTCGATGATCCCCGAGGACGCCGCCGCGCACGCCGACTCCGTCTGCGTCGGCGACGTCGAGACCCTCTGGCACACGATCCTCGACGACGCACGACAGGGTCGGCTCCGCCCGCGCTACGGGCCCGTCGAGGCGCCTGCCGAGACCTGGGTGCGCCCCACGCGCTCCATCTTCGATCGCCCGGGCGTCTACGACTGGCACGCCGCGCTCGTGCAGGTCATCCGCGGCTGCCCCCGCGTCTGCCCCTACTGCAACATCCCCGAGATCCAGGGCAAGCACCTGCGCTTCCGCGACCTCGACGACGTCGTCGACGACATCCGTGGTCTCCGCGGGCGCGAGTTCTACATCACCGAAGACACGATCATGTTCAAGACGAGGGCGGTCGAGCGCTACGCGACCGAGCTCTTCGAGCGCCTCGCTGACCTCGACCCCCGTATCTTCCTCACGAGCGCCTTCGGCCTGAACGAGCGCCCGCAGTTCCTCGACGTGCTCGCGCGCGGCGGCACGCAGTGCATCTACGTGACCTTCGGCTTCGACCCCATCTCCGAGGGTGTGTATCGAGGCGACGCGCGCTTCGTCCAGCGCGCGAAGGACACCGTCGCCGCGATGCAGGATCGCGGCATGCGCTTCTTCGGCGCGTTCGGCGTGGGCTTCGACGACGACGACGAGGGCACCTTCGATCGCATCCTCGAGTTCTGCGAGTCGGCGGGCATCATCACCGCGGAGTTCTTCATCGCGACGCCCTTCCCGAACACGCCGCTCTGGCACCAATGGCGCGCCGAGGATCGGCTGCTCCACACCGACTGGGCCCGCTACAACTGCGCGCACGTAGTCCACCGCCCGAAGCGCATGAGCGAAGATCGCCTGATGGAGGGCTTCCTCCAGCTCTGGCGCGACTTCTACGCGAAGGTCCCGGTCGAAGACTCGCTCAGCTGCTTCACGTCGACGCACCACCCCCACGCCGGGGGCCGCCCGACGGGCAGCGCCTGACGGAAGAATTTGGTTCACCGCGCGTACCCTGTCGCGCCACGCGCCGTCGTCGCCGTGGTGGAGGTCCGGATGACGCGGGTATGGGTCTTGGCGTGTGTCGCGCTCGTGGCGTGTGGGAAATCGAGCACCATCGAGGACGGGGGCGTCACGGATGACGGCGGCGGGCCCGACGCGACGCACGTGCCGGACGCGAGCCCGCGCGACGACGCGGGCGCGCCCGACGGCGACCTCCCACGCGACGCGGGCCCCACCGACGACGCGGGCCACGACGCGGGCCCGATCGCCGAGCCGTGCGAGACGCCCGGAGCCCTCGAGAGCGTCGCCTGCGGACGTTGTGGCAGGCGAGACCGCTTCTGCTCCGCCGAGCTCGTCTGGTCGTATGGCCCGTGTCGCGACGAGCGCGTCGACGGCTGCGCGCCGGGCTCGACGGGCCAGCGAGCCTGCGGCATGTGCGGCCTGGCGGACGCCGTCTGCACCGAATCGTGCGAGTGGCGCCTGATCGGCGATTGCGCGGGTGAGGGCACGTGCGAGCCCGGCCTGCGGCAGCGCACCTCCGCGGGATGCCCCGCGGGCCAGACCCGCGAGGTGTTCTGCAACGACGCATGCAGCTTCGACGTCGTCGAGGCGTGCCGCGCGGACGTCTGCGAGACGCCGGGCCAGGTCGAGACGGTGGCCTGCGGCATGTGCGGCACCCGCGAGCGCTTCTGCAACGCGAGCCGCACCTGGGAGTACGGCGCGTGCGGTGGCGAGGGCGTCTGCCGGCCGGGCGAGGCGTCGAGCGAAGCCTGCGGCATGTGCGGCACGCAGAGCCTTCGCTGCACGACGGCGTGCCAGTGGGAGGCCTTCGGCGCCTGCGCGGGCGAAGCGAGCTGCGCCCCAGGCGACACGCGACGCACGAGCGCGGGGTGCCCCGCCGGCCAGGCGCGTCTGCTGCGCTGCGACGACACCTGCACCTTCGTCGAGGCCGAACCGTGCAGCGATCGCCGCCCCGTCGACGTGATGTTGCTGCTCGACATGACCGGCTCCCACGCCTTCCAGGTCACGGACGCGCAGACGCGCATCCGCGACGAGCTGATCCGACCGCTCCTCACCCTCGAGGACGTGGCCGTCGGCGTCGCAGAGTACGCGGACTTCGCAATCAACCCGTATGGCTCCGCGGGAGATGTCGCGTTCCGCGGTCTCGCGATCCCGACGACCACGCCGAGCGAGGCGGAGGCCGGGCTCTTCGCCCTCAGCACGATGTCCGGCAACGACACGCCCGAGAGCGGTGTCGAGGCGCTCGCGGTCCTCGCAGGCCTCGCTCCTCATCCGCACGGCGTCGTCCCGTTCACCTGCCCCGCGTCGCGCGTCGGAGGGGGCTGCTGGCGCCCCGACGCCGTCCGCGTGGTGCTGGTGCTCACGGACGCCGCGAACCACAACGGGCCACGGGCGGATGGAACAGCGGGCCTCGAGTCCCCCTACTCGCGCGTCGTCCCCGCCCCCTACGAGTGGCCCGCCGTCCAAGCCGCCGCGGTGGACGCGGAGATCCAGTACATGGCGATCGTTCAGAGCGACGCGACGGCGGCCGCGTATCTCCAGCACGAGATCATGATCGCCGATCTCGGCCTCGACGCGAGCTACCTCATCCGCCGCTTCGGCTCGACCGCCACGAACTGGACCGCCGTGCTCGGCATGGCGCGCACCCGCATCGAGGCGCTCCGGACGCCCTGATCGCGTTGAGCGGCAGCGACATGAAGTGGCTCTTGCCGGAGCCGAAGCTGCCGTGGACGAAGCGCCCCATCTCCTCTCCGCTCGACGACCTGCATCGCGTCGAGGATGAGCGGCAGTTCCTTCTCGACGGTGGGCGTGAACACGCAATCCGCGACCAGCTTCGCGTCGCGCGCTCGAAGCCGTGGGGCACCCGTGGTATCGGTCCCGTTCGCCAAACACGAGCACTACGAGGGTCCGAAGCTGGCAACGAGGTCGAGAACGAAGCGACTCAGCGCGCAACTTCGGTTCGACGAGTGCATCGGGTAGTCTTCCGTTTCTGGAGCTTCGATGACCAACCGATCCAACACGCCTCCGTTCGAGAACGTGGGTCCCGACTGGTCCCGCCCGCGAGCGCTGACGAGCGTGTTCGCGGCGCTGGGGATCCCGGTGCCTGGACGCTTGACGGCCAAGGCGATCAACCGGTTGAAGGCTGCTGTGGACGAGGCAGGGCTGCAGCTCGCGACCGCCGGCGGTGAGCCGCTCGACGACCTTCGAGGCGTGACCATCAGCTCCAAGGTGCGCCTCCGTCGCCCGAGCGCCGTGGGTCCGGCACCTTCTGTGCTCGAGACGATCCGAGTAGAAGGATTCAAGAGCTTCGCGTCGGCGACCTTGCCGCTTGCCCCGCTGACCGTGCTCATCGGAGCGAACGCTTCAGGCAAGAGCAATGCGCTCGAAGCGCTGCAGCTCCTCTCTTGGCTCGCGAGTGGACAGCGCCTGTCGAGGTATGGATTCGATCAGAAGGACCGCAAGCTCGGTCTGCGAGGACTCAGTCGTGAGCTGGTTCGGAGCGGGAAGGACGAGTTGTCATTCAAGCTCGGCTGCACAATCAGCACTCCGGAGGGTTCTCCTCGGCTCGAGATCGAACTCGCGATCGACCGGGATGGATTCCGGGTCGCCCATGAAGAGCTCGATCTTCCCAATGCCGGCTCGGACTTTCCGCTGTATCGAGTTTGTGGTCCGGCGGCCGATGGCCGCCGTGAGATCCAAGTCGAGTACAACAACTTCTCGAAGGGCGGAAAGAAGCCAAGGATCACGTGTGTCGACGAGTCACCGGTGTTCACGCAGCTCGTATCTCCCGCCCGGTTCGGTGCCACTCATGCCAAGGCGCAAGAGGTCATCCCTCGCGTGACGGGAGAGGTTGGCGCGGCGTTGTCACGCGTTCTCTTTCTCGATCCAGATCCGAGGAGCATGCGTGGATATGCCCACACCTCGGAGACCAAGCTCGGCGGCGACGGTGCGAACGTATCCGCCGTCCTGTATCGACTCACCGAACAAGAGAACGCAAAATCTCAGGTACTGGACTTCATCCAAGCCCTCCCCGAACAAGACATCGTCGACGTCACGTACGTGAAGACCCCGCGGGGCGAGGTGATGGTGCAACTCGTGGAGAGCTTTGGTGGGCAGCGCCAGTCCACCGACGCCGCACTGCTGTCGGATGGGACACTTCGCGTGCTGGCCGTGGCCGCGGCTCTTCTCTCGGTGCCGTCGGGGACCCTTGTGGTCATTGAGGAGATCGACAACGGCGTGCACCCGAATCGTGCCGAGGGGCTGATGCGTAGCATCCACACCATCGCAGGAGCGCGGGGGGTCCGCGTACTGGTCACGACCCACAATCCCGCGCTACTCGACGCCGTGCCGCTGTCGGCCTTACCGCACGTCGTGGCTTGCTATCGCGACCCGGAGGACGGCGGCTCAAGGCTCAAGCGATTGGATCAGCTGAGCGCTTATCCCGAGCTCATCGCCCGCGATCGGCTGGGCCAGCTCGTCACGCGCGGGACGTTGGACCGATCGCTGAAGAAGCCGACCACGGAAGGCGACCGTCGCACCAGAGGCCTGGCTTGGATTCAGGCGCGCCTGAGG
>JAHBWH010000113.1 GCA_019637115.1 Myxococcales bacterium
CGTCGGCGCGCTCTCGGTGCGAGAAGGCGCCGCGGCGCCGCCTCCCGCCGAGCGCCTCCCGGGCTCGCTCGCCGCCGCCGTGCTCGCTGCCCTCGGCGGGGCGCGCGCCGTCCGCGTCCACGACGTGGCGGCCACGGCGGCCGCGCTCCGGTTCGCGCACGCCGTGCGCACCGCGGGCACGACGGCACGCGACGTGGAGCGAACCGAGGGAGGGCCGCCATGGAGATGATCGCCGAGCTCTTCGGCGAGCTCTCCGCGGCGCTCGTCTCGTTCTTTCAGCGTCCCGGGTGGGAGGTCGCCCGGGATTGCATCGACATCGGCGTCGTGGCGACCCTCATCTATTGGGGGTTGGCCGCCCTTCGCGGCACGCGCGCGATGCAGATGGCGCTCGCGCTCGGGCTGCTCTTCGCGGGTTATCTGGCCGCGAAGCGCTTCGACCTGCTGACCATCTGGACGCTGCTCGACAGCCTCGTCACGTACTTCGTCCTCGTCGTCGTCATCATCTTCCAGGCGGACATCCGCCGCGCGCTCACGCGCGTGGGGCGGGGGCCGCTCTTCCGCGGCCAGCGCACGGCGCGGGAGACCGCGGTCATCGAGGAGGTCTCGCGCGCGGCCAGCTCGCTCGCCGCCAAGCGCATCGGCGGCCTGATGGTCTTCGAGCGGGACGCCGACCTCGGCGAGTTCATCGAGGCGGGCACCCCGCTCGACGCGCAGGTCACGAAGGAGCTGCTCTACAGCATCTTCATCCCGAGCTTCGAGAACCCGATGCACGACGGGGCGGTGATCATCCGTGACGGGCGCGTCGCTCAGGCCGGCGCGTTCTTGCCGCTCTCGAGCGGCGCGCACGATCGCTCGCTCGGCACGCGGCACCGCGCGGCGCTCGGCATCACCGAAGAGACCGACGCGGTCGTCGTGGTGGTGAGCGAGGAGCGTGGGGCGGTGTCGCTCTGCTTCAACGGCAACATCGTCCGCAACCTCGACGGCGACTCGTTGCGCGAGGCGCTCTTCGGGCTCTTCTACCGGCCGCAGAAGCCGCAGCGCAAGGGCAAGCGGGGCGACCGAACGGGCCGCTCGAGCAGCGGACGCACGAGCGTGGTGCCGGACGACGACACCGACGACGAGGCCATCGCGGCCGCCGTCGCGAAGGTGAAGAACGCGGAGGAGACCGGATGATCCGGCCGCAGCTCTCGCTCCGAGAGCGGCTGACCCAGAACCTCGGGCTCAAGGCGGTGGCGCTCCTCGCGGCCATCGTGCTCTTCGCGCTCGTGCGCGGCGCCGAGGAGGGGCAGATGTCCGTCGACGTGCCGGTGATCATGACGCCGCCCGCCATCGAGTCGGGGAAGATGCTCGTCAGCGACGTGCCCGATCGGGTCCGCGTGTTTTTGCAGGGGAGCCGCTCCCAGCTCGGCGCCGTGCGCGCGGACGCGATGTCAGTGACCGTCGATCTCACGGACACGACGGCGCACTATTATTACTTCGCGGACGATCAGTTCGCGCTTCCCGCGGGCGTGCGGATCAACCGCATCGCGCCCGCTTCGTTCCCGCTGGAGTGGTCCGATCGCGCCGAGCGGCGGGTGCGGCTGGAGGCGCGGCTCACGGGCGTGACGCCCGAAGGGACGATCCTCGCGGCCCCGCCGCAGGTCGAGCCTGGCGAGGTGCTGGTCGTCGGGCCGGCCGACCGCCTCAACGACCTCCGCGCCGTGTATACGCAGCCGATCGACCTCTCGCTCCTCGACGTTGGCGAGCACGTGCGCCGTGTCCCGCTCGAGCGCATCGATGACACCGTCACGTTCGAGCCGAGCGGGCCGGTGCGGGTGCAGGTGGTGATCGAGGTCGAGCTCTCGGAGCGAGAGCTCCTGGCGCCGGTCCGCGTCGATGGCGCCGAGGCCCGCGTCGTGCCCGAGCAGGTGAGGGTCACGCTGCGCGGGCCTTCGAGCGTGCTCGACGTCTTCGAGCCCGCCGACCTCCAGGCGGTCGTCATGGTGCGGGGCGAGCCGCGCGAGCCGACCGCGTCGCTCCCCACGACCTTCCCAGGCTTGCCGCGGGGGATCGAGGTGGTGCGCGTCGAGCCCGCGAGCGTGACGCTGACCTTCCGCTGAGGCGGCCGACGTCGGTCAGAGGCAGCCGCGCATGCAGACGCGGTACTCGGAGCGACAGGCCTCGAGCTCTTCGGTCGCGCGGTCGGCGCTGCGCTCGAGGCAGCGGGTCCAGGCGGGCTCGCACACCGAGTTACACGGGTGGGACGGGCTGGCCATTCGTGGTGGCGTGATCACGCGGGGCGCGGGACGCGCGCGGGGGGGCGGCGCGCGCTCGGACTCGGGCGATGCAGGCGCGGCCTGCGGCGGCGAAGCCTCCGTGGGCCCCGCGGCCACGGCCGGGGCGAGGTCTGGCGCGACACCGAGGTCTGCAGCGGGTGTGACGGCCCCCGAAAGGGGAGCGCCCGCTTCCGCGCTCGCCGCCTCGCTCGGCTCGGCCGCGACGCCTCCCGAGGAGAGCGCGAAGATCGCGACCGTGAACGGCGCTGCGCTCCCGTCCGGGAGCGGCACGCTCACCTGGTCGCCAGCGCGGAGCGCTTCGACCCGGCGCGCGGCGTGACGCGCGCGGCCGACGGAGACCCCGTCGCGGTAGTGCTCGATCCACGCGCTCCAACACTCGAGCCGCTCCGCGGTGGTCCGCCGCGTGTCGAGGTCGGCGGCATGGCACCGCTCGAAATACACCTCGCTCTGGTGCAGCATACGAGGACTCGCGCCGCAGCCGAGCGCGGCGCCAGCCACGGTGCCGACCACGGAGAGCCACGACAGGATGCCCGAGCCACGCACCATCAACCGAAAGCTTACCACTGGCGGGCGTGCTGCCAAGGGGGGCCCAGAGCAGGCCCGCTTGGCGCTCCCCGCCCCGGTCGGCCCGCTCTGGGTGGTCTTCGACGGCGAGACGTTGGTCGGCGTCCGATGGGACGACGAGGGGCCCCTGGCCGACGTACGGGTGGTTCGGAGCGCCCCTTCGTCGCTCGCCGACCCGCTCCGGGCGTACGCCCGGGGGCGCCCCGTCGACCTCGCCGCCGTGCTCCCCGTCGATCCCGCGGGCACGGCGTTCCAGCGGGCTGTCTGGGCAGCGCTCCGGCGGGTGCCGCGCGGGAAGGTCCGAACCTACGGGGGGATCGCGAGCGACGTCGGTCGGCCACGCGCCACGCGGGCGGTGGGCGTCGCGAACGGGGCCAACCCCATCCCCATCGTCATCCCGTGCCATCGGATCGTCGGCGCGGGCCACACGCTCGGGGGCTACACCGGGGGCCTCGAGCGCAAACGCGCGCTCCTGGCCCTGGAGGGCGTGCAGCTCGATGGGGAGCAGGTGCGGCCTGGGCAGCTCGTCCTCTTTTGAGGGCCCTCGAGCGTTGCGCCGACTCGAGCGTTGGGAGCTGCCGGTGCGCTCGTTGGCGGCGCAGGACGTTCTTGATTCCGATGGTCGGGAATGGGCTGATCGTCTTGACGCGCCGCGCCGCCATGCGAATATCCCGGTGAAAGCGGCGCTCATTCTTGAGCTGGCTGCCGTAAAACGAGGCTCATGATGGCGAAGACGTACGCGGATCTTTTGCAGGAAGTGAAGGCGCAGATCCGGCAGGTGTCGCTCGAGAGCTTGCACGAGCGGCTCGTCGCGGGGGAGGGGCTGACCCTCGTCGACGTCCGCGAGCAGGACGAGTGGCGCCAGGGTCACGTGCCTGGGGCGATCCACCTCCCGCGCGGTTTCCTCGAGATGCAGGCAGCGGCCAAGCTGCCGAAGAAGGACGCGCCCATCGTGACGCTCTGCGCCGGGGGGGTTCGGAGCGCTTTCGCCGCGAAGGCGCTGATGGACCTCGGGTACACGAACGTCGAGTCGGCGAACCCCGGCTTCAACGACTGGAAAGACAAGGGCTACCCGACGACCCGGCCCTTCGCGTTCACGACCGAGCAGCTCAACCGGTACTCGCGCCACCTGCTCTTGCCCGAGGTCGGCGAGGTCGGGCAGGCCAAGCTGCTCGGGGCGCGCGTGCTCTGCCTGGGCGCGGGCGGGCTCGGGTCGCCCGCGGCGCTCTACCTCGCGGCGGCGGGCGTCGGCACGCTCGGGATGATCGACGCGGACGTGGTCGACGAGTCGAACCTCCAGCGGCAGGTCATCCACGGCCGGGCCTTCGTCGACCGGCCGAAGGTCGAGAGCGCCGCGAGGCGGATCGCGGACCTCAACCCGGACGTGAAGGTCGTGCCCTTCCAGGAGCGTCTCGACAGCGGGAACGTCGACCGGATCTTCGACCAGGGCTGGGACGTCATCGTCGATGGCCTCGACAACTTCCCGACGCGCTACCTCGTCAACGACGCCAGCGTCTGGAAGGGGATCCCGGTCGTGCATGGCTCGATCTTCCGATTCGACGGTCAGGTCACGACGTTCTGGCCGGGTAAGGGGCCGTGCTACCGCTGCCTCTACCCCGAGCCGCCCCCGCCCCACCTCGCGCCGAGCTGCGCCGAGGCCGGCGTTCTCGGGGTGCTCCCAGGCGTCATCGGGACGATGCAGGCGACCGAGGCGATCAAGATCATCCTCGGCGTCGGAGAGCCGCTCGTCGGGCGGCTCCTGCAATACGACTCGCTCACGATGACGGTGCGGACGTTCAAGCTGCCGCGGGATCCGCATTGCAGCGTCTGCGGCTCGGAGCCGACCATCACGAGCTACATCGACTACGAGGGGTTTTGCACGGGCGGGCCCGCCCACTGAGCCTGCTGCATTCGGTGAACCCGGTCATCGAACCCGGTCATCGGTCATCGGACCCGGTCATCGGTCATCGACCCGGTCACCGGTCATCGACCCGGTCATCGGTCATCGACCCGGTCATCGGTCATCGACCCGGTCATCGGTCATCGACCCGGTCATCGGTCATCGACCCGGTCATCGGTCATTGGTCATCGGTCATCGGTCATCGGTCATTGGTCATCGGTCATCGGTCATCGGTCATCGGTCATCGGTCATCGGTCATCGGACCCCGCGGGCCCGGAGGCCGGCCGGGGAAGGGGCCTGGCCCTCGGAACAGTTCGTTGCTAACAGCGGTTGGTCGGACGCGAGCCTACGGAGCCGCGCCCCCCATGGCCCGCTGACGGGCTCCCACCCTGCGAGACCTCGTGAAGAAGAAGCCCGCCTCGGAGAAGAGCCCCGACAAGCCCACCTTCGTCCCGCGCTCGAAGGTCGCCCTCGCGATCTGCCTCGTCGCGACGGCGGTGCTCACGGTCGCCGACCTGGGCACCAAGGCGTGGGCGCTCGACCGGCTCTCGGCCGAGCGACTCGGTGAGCCGCCGCCCGTCTGCCAGCCCGACGCGCAGGGCTTCATCCAATACCAGCGCGCCCGCATGGAGCCCATCGAGGTCTTCGACGGGTGGTTCGAGTTTCGCTACGCGGAGAACTGCGGCGCCGCCTTCGGGCTGCTGCGCGAGGCCTCCCCGATGGTGCGCCACGGGATCTTCGGCACGGCCGCGCTCATCGCGAGCTTCGCGCTCTTGTGGATGTTCGCGACCGGGCGTGGCGGCAAGTGGTTCGCGTGGAGCGTGCCCTTCATCGTGAGCGGCGCCCTCGGTAACCTCGCCGACCGCCTCCGGCTCGGCTACGTCGTCGACTTCATCCGCGTCTATTGGAACGAGCCGCTCCCCCTCATCGGCAGCGAGTGGCCGACCTTCAACATCGCCGACGTGACGATCACGATCGGCGTCGCGCTCCTCCTCATCGACGGTTGGGCCGAGGGCCGACGCGAGAAGGCCGCCGCGAAGGCGGGCGCCGCCTCGGGTGAGGCCGCGCTCGAGATCTGACGCGTGCGCTCGACCCTCTTCGAGCTCTTCGGACAGCCGCTCCCGGCGTACTTCACGCTGCTGGTGCTCGGCTTCGGCCTCGCGATCGGGCTCGCGCAGCGGCAAGCCCGGCGCTTCGGCCTCGATCACGACACCGCCATCGATCTCGGCCTCTACGCGCTCGTCTGGGGCGTGGTCGGTTCGCGGCTGTTGCACGTCGTCGCCGACGGCTACTTCTGGGATTACGTGCACCTCTGCACCGATCCGTCTCAGGTGGCGTGGCAGGTGACGCAGGCGCGCTGCGCCCAGATCGAGGGCGTGTGGGACGCGGCCGCGAACGTCTGCCGACCGGCAGAGCGGGACTGCTTCGCGTGGGCCGCGTTCTGGCGCGGCGGCCTCGCGTACTACGGCGGGCTCCTCGCGGCGGGAGCGTTCGGGCTGTGGTTCTTGCGCAAGGAGCGCTTCCCGATCGGCAAGGGCATCGACCTGGTCGGCCTCGTGATCCCGATCGGCCTCTTCTTCGGTCGGCTCGGGTGTTTTCTCGGCGGCTGCTGCTTTGGCACGACCGTCGACGCAGGCGCGTTCGGCGCTGTGCGCTTCCCCGGTTGGAGCCCCGCGAGCGAGAGCCATTGGAAGCGTGGCCTGCTCGACGCGCCGCACCTCGAGTCGCTGCCGGTCCACGCGACGCAGCTCTACGAGTCCGCGGGCTGCTTGCTCATCGCCGCGCTCGCCGTCGTCATGCAGCGACACAAGCGCTTCGACGGGCAGATCATGCTCTTCTTCCTCGCCGCGTATGCGGTGCTCCGCTTCGTGCTCGAGTGGCTCCGCGACGACGACCGCGGCGCCGTCCTCGGGCTCACGACGTCGCAGCTCATCGGCGTCGCGATGTTGGGGGTCGTCGCCTGGGCGTGGCCGAAGCTCCGCGCCGCCGCGGCCGCGCGCGCCGCGCGTCCCGCCTCGGCGACGCCGTCCCCGTGACCGGCTGGAGCTCCACACGAACGCGGTCTCACGACGGACGCGTGATCGGGGGCCATGTGATCACGGCCCCGATCACGAGCCGCGCGATCGTGGGCCGCGGCGCCCGTCAGTCGTCGAAGTGGCCGTGTCGCCCCGCACCGTCGCGGAAACGCGTCGCGCCCTCGACCGCGCCATCCGCGAGCGCTTCGAGGCCGAGCTCGAGCTCGACGCGCAGCGCGTCGTCGAGCGGGCGACCCAAGCTCGCGTAGACGCTCGCGCGATCCGTCCGCACGCAGGTCTGGGGGAAGGAGGCGATCTGGCGGGCGAGCGCCTCGGCGGCGGCGCGGGCCTCTCCCTTCGGGACGACGCGGTCGACGAGCCCGATCGCGTGCGCCTCGTCAGCCGCGACGGGGCGCCCCGTCAGGATCAGATCGAGCGCGCGGCCGAGGCCGATGAGGCGCGGGAGCCGGACCGTCCCGCCGTCGATGAGTGGCACACCCCATCGGCGACAGAACACGCCGAGCACGGCGTCCTCCGCCGCGACCCGGAGGTCGCACCAGAGGGCGAGCTCGAGGCCCCCCGCGACGGCGTGGCCCTCGATCGCGGCGATGACCGGCTTTCGTAGGAGCATGCGCGAGGGGCCCATCGGCCCGTCGCCGTCGGGCTCGATGCGGTTGGGGACACCATCGGCGATCGCGCGCAAGTCCGCGCCCGCGCAGAAGGTGCCGTGCTCGCCTGCCAGGACCGCGACGCGCGCGCTCTCGTCGGCGTCGAAGGCGCGGAAGGCGTCCGCGAGCGCCTCGGCGGTCTCGCGGTCGACCGCGTTGCGGCGGGCTCGGCGGTCCAGGAGGACGGTCGTCACGACGTCGCTCCGCTCGATTCGGATCGTCATCGCGCCACGAGACCCCGGGTCACGTGGGTTCGCAAGAACGATCTCGTGTCTCGAATTGGATCCAATGTAGGACATCGGCATACCCTAAGAGCGCTCAGGAGGTCGACCTGGGTGTGTTAGGGTATCGATTTCGACACGTTTGGAGACGAGATGCGCTGGCGATGGGTGGCTCTGATGGTGGTGCTGGGCTCGGGGCTCATGGGCGGGATGCCGACCCGGGCCGACAACCCGCCCGGGCGTCGGCCCAGCTCTCCCACCCCGGCCACCGCCGCCGACGCGGACCCGCTCTTCGATCCCGTCTCGGAGCACGGGCAGCGAGCGACGGGCATGTACCTGCCTGGCGCATACTTCCTGAATCGGAGCGTCGCGCAGGTCGTCGAGCTCGCGCGGCAGACGCACACCGACGCGCTGGTCATCGATCTGAAGGACGGCGCGGGCCGCGTCACGTACGACACCCAGATCCCCGAGCTCCGAGACTCGAGGCGTCTCTTCATCCCGGACGCTCCCGGGCTCGTGCGTGGTCTGAAGGAGGCGGGCATCTATACGATCGCGCGCATCACCTGCTTCGCCGACCCGCAGCTCCCCGCGCGCCACCCCGAGCGCGCGATCATGCATTACCGCCGGAATCAGCCCTGGGTCTCGTGGGGCACGGGCGGCACCTGGCTCGACCCCTACAACCGCGAGAACCATACGATGATCGTGGCGCTCGCGCGCGAGGCCGAGGCGATCGGCTTCGACGAGATCCAGCTCGACTACGTGCGCTTCCCGGTCGACGACGGGACACAATACGCGCGCTACCCCTCGGAGGACGGAACGCCGCGACCGCAGCTCATGATCGAGCTCCTGCGCCGGATCGATCTCGCCGTCCGCATCCCGCTCGGCGTCGACGTCTTCGGGCTCGCGGCGTATCGCGAGGGCGATCCGAGCGGGCTCGGGCAGGACCTCGCGGCGTGGACCGACTACGTCGAGGTCTACTCGCCCATGCTCTACATCAACGCGATGCGCGAGTGGGAGGTGGACCGCCCAGAGCGCAGCCGCTTCTTGGTGGAGACGGGCATCGCGCGCATGCGCGAGCGCCTCGGGCCGCGCCCAGTGATTCGGCCCTTCTTGCAGGCCTTCGAGCGCGGAGCGGGGCACGAGGGTTTCAACCCGACGTTCATCGCCCGACAGATCCAGGGGGCGCGTGCGGGCGGGGCGGACGGCTTCTTGATGTGGCATCCGGGGGCTCGCTACTCGATGTTTCGACGCGCGATGAACGGCCCCGCGCGCGGGCTCAGCCCCTTCCCGATCGCCGACGACCGCCTCGCGCTGCGTCGCACGCGACCGAGCGCGACGGGGAGCGTAGCCCGCGGGCCGCGGCCTTCGGGGCGAGAGGCCGAGGCGGTGCGCTGACGACCGCGCGCTGACGACCGCGCGCTGACGACCGCGAGCGACGTTGGCGACCCGCGGGCGAGAGGGCCGCTCTTCGAGGGGAGAGGCCGCGGCGGTGCGCTGACGCCCCGAGCGACGTCCGAGAGGCTGCGCTCGCGGGCGAGAGGCCGCCGCCGACGAGCGACGTCCTCTCACCCGCGAGCGTCAGCGAGCGCGCGTCGCCGACGAGATCAGCGAGAGGCGCGCGTCCGCAAGAAACCCTCCGCGATCAAGCACAGCCCGCCGAAGAGGAAGAACCATGGATCGACGGGGCGTCGCGAGGTGGCGACGGCGCCGTTCGTCTCTTCGGTCGGCGCGCTCGGGAGCGGCGCGGGGGTGATGTCGGACTCCTCCGCGGGCGGCGCCACGACGAAGCTCCCGAGCACCTCCTCGCCGCCTCTCGAGCGCCGGATCGCGCGATAGACACCCGGGGTGTGGGTGTCCACGAAGCGGCCGCCCTGCGGCTCGTAGGTCGTCCCGTCCGGACCGAGCACCTGCGCGTGCTCGGGGACGCTCAGCTCTTCGCCGCCTGGCACCACGACGCCCGGCACACGGCGCGAGCCAGCGAGCGTCCGCACGAGCTCGACGACGAAGGGCAGGTAGCCCGGTTGGTAAGGCGCGTCGCTCCACTCGTCGTCGAGGGTCGTCGCGAGCACGGCGACGTGCCCGTCGTCGCGCGGCGCGACCACGAGCGCGGGCGCGCCCTCGTCGCCCCCTCCCGTCTCCGCCCACACCTCGGCGTCGACGGCTGGTTCGAGCGCGGCGACGCGGCGGAGCGTCGCCCCATCGAGGGCCGGCAGGCGGGTCGTCACGGTCCGGAGGCTCGTGCCCTCTGGGAGCGCGCGCGCCGCCCCGAGCACCGCGGGCAGGAGATCGCCGAAGCGCTGCCGGTGCGCGTGGGGATCGACGCGCTCGCCCGCCGTCACCAGGAGCCCGCCGCCCGACCGCACGTGCGCGGCGAGCGCGGCCGCGACACGCGCCGAGGGCGCCGCCACGTTCGCGAGCACGACCACGTCGACCTCCGCGAGGTCCGATGGACGCACGGCGTCCGCGTCGACGATGCGGTAGGCGACGCCGCCGTCCGCCCGGGGCGCCGCGTCGAGCGCGCGCGCGAGGTAGCCCACCTCGGACCTGTCTCGGCCGACGTGGGGCTCGCCGTCGACGAGCAGCGCGCGCACGGCGGCGGGGGGGCGGAGAAGGACGCCGCGCGCGTCGTCGACGTCCAGCGCGTCGCCCGCGACGAGGCGCAGCGTCGCGTCGGGGATCTCGGGCTCTGGCACGTGGAGGGTCGCGCGGCCGATCGCTACCTCCGAGGTGCCGGGCTCCGTCGCGAGCACTACCTCGCCGCGCCCGATGCTCCGGTCGCCGTGGAGGACCTCGACCTCGTGCGTGCCCGGCGCGCCGCGCACGACGAGCTGAATCGACACGCGCCCCGGCGTCGTCGGATCGGGCGCGCCGCGCGCGTCGAGGATCGCGTCGTTCGTCGGGACGTCCTCGCCGCCGACGCGCTCGAGCGCGATCGCCGTTCCCGGCAGCGAGGGGAGCTCGGTGAGGCCGGCGTGCGCCGCGAAGTCCGAGAGCACGAGCACGCGGCGGCGCAGGCTCGCGCCCGCGAGGGCGCGCCCGCCGAGCTCGATCGCCTCCGCCAGGTCGGTGCCCCGCGCGCTGGTCGTGGGCATGGCGAGCAGCGCGCGGCGGACGGCGGCGAGCTCGGTGGTGCGGGACACTGCGACGCGGGCCGGGCGCCCCGCGAGGACGAGGGTGGCCTCCGAGCCTTCGGGGAGCGCGTCGAGGGCGTCGAGCGCGCGTTGGACGGCCGCCTCGAGGAGGCGCTCGCGCCCGACGCGCCGCGACATGCTCGCCGAGTCGTCGATCACGAGCACGAGGCTGGCGAGGCGGCCATCGTCGAAGGCGCGCGACGAGACCACGAAGGGGCGCGCGACGCCGAGCGCGAACGCCGCGAGCGCCAGCGCGCGCAAGAGCAAGAGGAGCCGGTCGCGCAGACGGAGGCGGCGTCGGCTCTCGGCGACGGCGCGCTCGAGGAGCGCGATGGCCGGGAACACGCGGCGCGGGACGTCCCGCTGACGCAGCAGGTGGATCACGATCGGCGCCGCGATCGCGACGAGCCCGAGCAGCGCGAGCGGCAGACCGAGGCCCATCAGCGCGCCCTGCCGCGGCGGATGGCGTGCGCGAGCGCGTGCTCGGCTGGCGCGTCGGTGCGCGCCAGCACGTAGCGGGCCCCTGCGGTCGCGCAGCCCTCCGAGCAGCGCGCGAGCAGCTCGCGGAGCTCGCGCGCGTAGGCCTCCCGCACCGCCTCGACGTCGGCCTCGAGCTCGGGCTCGCCCTCGAGGCCGACGAAGCGCGCGGCGCCGTCGATCGGCAGATCGAGCTCGTCGGGGTGCAGGACGTGGAAGACGATGACCTCGTGGCCGCGCGCGACGAGCTGCGCGAGCGGCGCGAAGTCCGCGCCGCTGCGGACACCGAGCAGGTCGCTCGCGACCACGACGACCCCGCGACGCCCCGCCCGCTCGGCGGCGGCCCGGAGCGCAGCGGGCAGGTCGGTGGCGGTCTCGGGGCGCGCGGGCGCCGCGAGGCGCGAGAGGAGCGCCTCGAAGTGGGCGGGCTTGGAGGCGGGCGGGAGCGCGTCGTCGTGGAGCGCGACGTCGAAGGCGCCGTACCCGACCGCGTCGCCTTGGCGGACGAGCAGGTATGCGAACGCGGCGAGCAAGGTCGCCGCGTAGGCGTCCTTGCGGGTGGCGTCGTCGTCCGAGAAGCCCCCCCAGGCCATCGAGCCGCTCCGATCGAGCAGCAAGGTCGCGCGGAGCTGCGTCTCTTGCTCGAAGCGCTTGATGACGTGGCGATCGCTCCGCGCGAACGCGCGCCAGTCGAGGAGCCGCGGATCGTCGCCGGGCCGGTACTCGCGGTGCTCGACGAAGACCACGCTCGCGCCGCGGTGCGGGCTGCGGTGCAGCCCCGTGAGCACGCCCTCGACCGCACGGCGCGCCCGGAAGGAGAGCGCCGCCGCCCGGCGGGCGACCTCGGCGTCGAGGGGGCGCGCGCTCGGATCGGCCATGGGTCAGCTGGGGGGCGAGGCCTCGAGGATGGCGCGGACGATGTCGTCCATCTTCACGCCCTCGGCCTCGGCGCGGAAGCTCGGCACGAGCCGGTGACGCAGCACCGGGGCCGCCAGCGCGCGCACGTCCTCGATCTCGGCGGCGAAGCGTCCGTCGAGCGCCGCGCGCGCCTTCGCGCCGAGGATGAGCGCCTGGCTCGCGCGGGGGCCGGCGCCGAAGCCGAGGTAGTCTCGGACGATGGCGGGCGCGCCCTCACCGGGGCGGGTCGCGCGGGCGAGGCCGACGGCGTGGGCCACGACGTGGTCGGCGACGGGGATGCGCGGGATGAGCGCCTGCAGCTCCAGGATCTCTTCGCGATCGAGCACGGGGGAGGGCACGGCGGCGGTCGGCGAGGTCGTGCGGCGGACGATCTCGAGCTCCTCGGCCTCGCTCGGGTAGCCCACGTCGACCTGCACGAGGAAGCGGTCGAGCTGGGCCTCCGGAAGGGGGTAGGTGCCCTCCTGCTCGATCGGGTTCTGCGTCGCGAAGACGAGGTAGGGGGCGTCGAGCGGGTGCGTGCGCCCGCCAGCGGTGACGCGGCCCTCCGCCATCGCCTGCAGGAGCGCGGCCTGCGTCTTGGGGGGCGTCCGGTTGATCTCGTCGGCGAGCAGGATGTTCGTGAAGATGGGGCCGGGCGCGAAGCGGAAGACCCGGCGGCCCGTCTCCGGATCCTCCTCGAGCACGTCGGTGCCCGTGATGTCGGCGGGCATCAGATCGGGGGTGAACTGCACGCGGCCGTAGCGGAGCGAGAGGACCTCCGCGAGCGATTGGATGAGCAGGGTCTTCGCGAGGCCGGGCACGCCGACGAAGAGCCCGTGCCCGCGGGCGAAGAGCGCGATCAGCAGGAGGTGGACGACCTCCCGCTGGCCGACGATTCGCTTGGCGAGCTCCGCCTCGATCGCCCGCCGCGCCGTACCGAGCGCGTGCACGCGCTCCACGTCCGTGCGCGTGTGGGGCCCGCTCTCGTCCGCGCTCGTCGCCGCTCGTCGCTCTGCCGCTTCGTCCACGTCTCTCTTCCTACCCTCGAACGCTCGGAATGCACGTCATCATTCGTGTCGCCCGTGTCGTGTTCGGCTCGCGTGGCCTTGGCTCCCTTCGAGCGGCGCTCGCCAACTCGAGGTCAGCGCTCACGGATCGCCGCCGAGCTGGCGGCATTGGTCGGCCTCGAGGCGCCGCGCGACCTCGTTCTCCGCCACGAGCGCCAGGTCGCAGTGGGGCATCGGGTCGAAGGGGTTGAGGCGGATGGCGTGGGCCGCCGCCTCGCGCGCGCCGGCCTCGTCGCCCAGCAGGCGCCGAGCGCGCCCGAGGAGTGCGTGGGTGGGCGCGTGGTCGGGGTAGCGCTCCGCGAGGGGCGCGAGGGCGTCGTGCGCCAGCTGCGCCTCGCCCGCCTCGAGCGCAGCGCGGGCCAAGCGCGACGCGACGATCGGATCGTCGGGCGCCTTCGCGTGCGCGCGCCCGTACTCGACCGCCGCCGCCGCGTGGCGGCGACGCGCCCAGAGGAGGTCTCCGAGGCGAAGGTGGCGGCGGGCCTCCGCCGAGATCCGCGCGTCGCTCGCGTCGCTCGTGTCGTCGGCGCCGGCTGGCCGGAGCCGCCGCGGCAGCAGGTGCGGCGCGTCGGCCGCCGGCGGGCGCTCGCGCAGGGACTCTCGCCAGCGTCGCTCGAGGGCGTCGAAGCGCACGCCCGCGACCTCGGCGAGGGCCGATTGAGCGTCGGCACCGTCCGCGATTCGGGCTACCGCGGTCTGGAGGCCGACCTTGCCGTGGTCGGCGTAGAAGCGCGCGATGAACGTGGCGACTTGGGCGAACGCGAGCGCGGCGTCCTCTTGCGAGGGCAAGAGCGCGATCGACGGGTGGATGCGCTCGAAGGGGATGAGTCGATCCTCACGGGCGGCGCGCCGGAGGAGCGCGTCCATCGCCGGGCCGAGGTGGGGGCGCGCCGTCGGCTCGCGCCAACGCCGCTCGAGGAATTTGGCGACGCCCTCCTGCAGCCAAACGGGGGCCTTGTCGCGCGAGGCGCGGCTGAGCACGAGGTGGACGTGCTCGTGGGCGATGGTGTCCATCCACGGGTAGCCGCGGAGCAGCGCCCGCGGCGAGGTGACCATGAGCTTGTCCCATTTGCAGAGGGCGATCGTGCCCGTGCGCTCGATGGCCTCTTCGGTGAGCGTGCTGACACGCGCCAGCTCGCGCGCGCTCGGGAAGATCTCGAGCCGGATGGGGCCGGGCACGCGGACGCCGAGCTCGTCGGCGAGCGCGTCGTCCGCCCGGCGCATCGCCTCGAGCGCGTAGGGGACGAGCGTGGCGTCGCGGCCCGGCCCGTGGAGCACGATGAACCGGCCGTCGTCGCTCCGGGTCGAGACGAAGCCCTCGGTGGCCTCGCGGGTGGAGCGGAAGAGCTCGAGGAGGAACGCCCGGTCGTCATCGCCTGCTGGGGGACGCGCCGCGAGGCTGGCCTCCAGGCGCCCGACGGCGCGCGCGTAGTCGCCGCGGTGGAAGCGGACGAGGCCCGCGAGGCGGAGGACGTCGGGGTCGCGGGCGTGGCGCGCGAGGAGCGCAGACGCGGCGCGCTCGGCTTCTTCGACGCGGAGCTCGTCGAGCGCGCGCTCGGCGGCGACGAGCGCGCGTTGGTCCGCGGCGTCGAGCGCGGCGGCGGGTGAAGCGAGGGCGAGGAGGGCGAGGAGGGCGAGGAGGGCGTAGGGCAGGTTGCGGGTGGGGCGGTGTTTGGGTCTGGGGCTGGGGCTGGGGCCGTGTCCGTGTCCAGGTCCGTGTCCGTGTCCGTGTCCGTGTCCGTGTCCGGGGGCGTGTCCGTGTCCGTGTCCGTGTCCGTGTCCGTGTCCGTGTCCGTGTCCGGGGGCGTGTCCGGGTCCGGGGGAGTGTCCGGGGGCGCCCGCGGATCGGCGTCGGGGCCGGTGGCCGTGCCCGTGTTCTGGGCAAGGGCAGGGGCAGGGGCACGGGCACGGGCAGGGGCGCCTCATCGGAGGAGCTCCTCATAGTAGCGGCGGACGGCCTCTTCGTACCCGCGGGGGGCGGCGCGGCGCATGCCGTCGAGGACGCGGCGCCGGCGGTCGTGGGCCGAGCGGGCGTCGCCCTCGACTGGGATCGAGACCCGCTGCTGCGAGCTCTGCGACATGCCCTCGCCGCCGCCTTCGCCGCCCTGGCCAGAGCTCTGCGAGTCTTGCTCCAGGGTCTCGCGCAGCTCCGTGAGGCGGCGCGAGGCCTCCTGCTGCGCTCGCGTCGCCTCGTTGGGCTCGCCGCGGCGGAGCGTCCGCTCCGCCTGCTCCATGGCGCGCTCGATCGCGTCCATGGCTTCGGCGCTCTCGGGCGAGAGCGGCTGTCCGTCGGGCTCGCTGCGGAACTGCTCGGCGAGGCGGCGCGCGGCGTCGCGGGCCTCGCTCTGCCGCGGGGCGTCGTCGCGGAGCTGGTCGCGGCCGGCGGCCTCGAGGTGGTCGCCGAGGCGTGGGATGGCGTCGTCGAGGCGCTCGGCGAGCTCGCGGGTCGCGTCCGCCGCGCGGCGAGCCTCGCGGGCCGCCTCGGCGACCTGCCCGCGGCGACCGCCGAACATCAGCGCCGAGATCTCGAGATCGCGCGCGAGCGCGGCGGCGTCGTCCCGCGCTTCGGCCGCCATCCGCCGGGCCTCGCCGAGGTCTCCGGCGCGGAGCGTGTCCTCCACGTCGCGCAGCCGCTGGCTCACCCGATCGTGCACCTCGCGATCGTAGGGTCCGAGCGCGTCCCCTGGCATCTGTCCGAGCGCGCCGCGCGCCCGCCCGGCGCTCTCGGCGAGCTCCCGCGCCGCGGCGCCCGCGGCCTCGCCCGCGGCGTCCATCGCGCGCTGCGCGGTCTCGCGCTGCACGGTCTCGGTGCGCTCCGCGAGACCACGTTGCTCGGCCTCGAGGCCGACGAGCGCGTCCATCGCCTCGGCCATCGCGCGCTCGCGCGGGCCGAAGCGCGCCTCGGCGAGCCCCTCCTCGGCGCTCCCGAAGGCCCGCGCGAGGGCGTCGATCTGCCGCTCGAGCTCGAGGAGCGCCCGCTCGGCGGCGTCGAGGTCGCCGCTCTGCACCGCTTCGTCGAGGGAGCGCAGGGCGTCCTCGGCCTCCGCCTGGGGGAGCGAGTCCGCGTTGAGGAATTCGCCTGGCACGTCCTCGCCCATCGCGGCGACACGCGCGGCGAGCTCCCGCATGCGCGCCTGCGCGCGGCGCATCGCGGCCATCAGGCGTTCGCGGGCCTCGGGGGAGTCGGTCCGGCGGAGCTCCGCGAGCAGCGACGCCATCTCGCGGCGCAGCTGCTCGAGCTCGCGGGCGATCGCGGAGGCGTCGTCGAGGCGCGCGCGCGCCAAGAGGTCGTCGAGGAAGAGCGTCTGATCCTCGAGCATCTCGACGACGCCCTCGTCGCTCGAGACGCGGCGCGCGCGGGGGCCGAGCGTCGCCCCGAAGAGGCGCCCCTCCTCGGAGAGCTTGCGCCCGAGGCTACGCGCCATGGACGCCAGGACCGAGCGATCGAAGGGCCGCCCCTCGAAGCCGTCCGGCTCGGACTCGGCCAGCCGCGCGAGCCCCTCGGCGTAGCGCTCGGACGACGCGCGCGTCGCGAGGTGGCGCTCGCGCGCGGGCCCGTCCTCGGCGGGCGGCGGGCTCTCGAGGCGATCGGCCAGCGCCGTGAGCGCCGCGTCGCGGCTGGCCTCGAGGCTCTCGATCGCCTCGGTGCGGCGCGACGAGGCCGAGGCGACGGTGAAGCGCCGGGTCTCGGAGCGGCCCACGTTCGGTCCGAAGACGTCGTCGCGATCCTTCGCCTCGACGTGCACCGAGATTGTATCGCCCGGCATCACGCCGAGCTCCACCGCGCTCAGCCGCGTGAACCCCTCGAAGGCGGTGGGCGACGAGACGGGGAGGGGGCGCCGCTGCTCGCCGCTCGGGGCGTCGAGCACGAGGGTCACCTCCGCGAGGCCGTGGTCGTCTGCCACCGCGAAGCCCAGCGCGATCGGCTCGGTGAGCTCGACCATGCGGTCGGCGATCGGCTCGAGCAGGTCGACCCTCGGCGCGTCGTCCACGAGGGCCCGCACGCTGCGGGGGGTCGCGTCGCGGAGATCGCGGCCGTCGAGATCGCGCACGTCGACCCGCAGGACGCCGCTCTCTCGGACGATGAAGCGACCGGTCCACGCCCCCTCGGGACCCGGCTCGAGGCGCACCTTGGCCCCGACGACGTCCAGCTCTGCGCGGGCGATCGGCAGACGGGGGCGCATGGTCCAGCGCACCGTCGTGCCGCGCGGCACCTCGAGGATCGCGTCGTCGTCGGCACGCGCGGGCTCGCGGCCGAGGTACGCGGGGAACGCGAGCTCGACGTCGATCCGCGCGATCACGTCGGCGAGGCGGAGCCCCTCGTCCCGCGCGCCGGGGTGGAGGAGGGCGAACGCGCCAGCGGAGACGGGATCGGCCCACGTCGCCGAGAGCGCGCCGACGGCCAAGACCAGCGCGCCGAGGATCCGCGGCTCGCGCAGCGCGCTCCACGGGGCGGCGACGGCGCTCGGCACCTCGCCGAGGCGCTGATCGACGAGCGCGAGGTGCGCTGCGACGAGCTCCGGGGCGCCATGGGGCGCCTCGCCAAGCTCTGCTGCGCTGCGCGCCATGGACGCGAGGTCGGGGTGGTGTGGGTGCAGCAGGCGCGCGGCGCCAGCGCCGCGGAGCCCGCGGAGGGGGCGCGCGCCGACGTAGGCGGCGGCGAGCGCTGCGAGCGCCACGACGAGCCAAGCCAAGAGCGCGCCTCCCCACCCGACGGCCGGCCCCGCGACGAACGAGACGAGCGCGAAGGTGGGTAGCGCGGCGCCGCCGATCCACGCGAGCAGGCCGAGGCCATGGACCAGCCACGCTCGGCGTCGGAGACGCGCGAGCGAACGGTGCAGTCGTCGTTCCGCCGCGCGCACGTGCGCAGCGTAGTACACCGGCCCGGAAGTTCGAGGCCCTCGACCCGGATCCACCGCTCAATGTGCCAGGGCGTCGACGGCCGCGGGGGAGGCCGGGGCGGCGCGACGGCGCGTGGCCTGTTGGACGGTCTCGAGGCGCTGGAGCTCGCGGCGCGCCTCGGCCTCGGTGCTCGGGTACCCCTCGGCGCGGACGAGCAGGCGGCGCGCGGCCGTGATCCGTCCGAGGCGGCGCTGGCAGTCCGCGGCGTCGAGGAGGGCCCGCGGCAGATCGCCGTACCCCGGGTGCTGCGCGAAGAGCTGCTCGTAGGTGCGCACGGCCTGCGCGCAGTCGCCGCCCGCGCGGTGGCTCTGCGCGCTGGCGTGGAGCGCGCGTGCCGTCAGCCCCTGCGCGTTCGGCGCGAGCTGGGCGCTCTCTTCGTCGAGATCGTTGTAACGTCCGGGCGGCGGGGGCGGCTCGTCGATGCGGGCGGCGGCCTGAGCGACTGGGGCGCGGGCGCCTCGGCCGAGATACACCGGAGCGTCGGGCGCCGGGGCCGGCTCGGCCTGGGGGCGCGGGACGTCCTCGAGGCGCGGGGCGGCCTCGCGGCGCGCGCCCTCGGCGGCGAGGAAGCCATCCGTGGGACGGTCGTCGCGCCGCCCGAGGGTGGCGTTCGAGGAGCCCGCGGCGCGCCGGCTCCGGGTGACCCGCTCCGTGGGTCGTTCGGCCGCGCGCGCGGTCTGCGTCGCGGGCGCGGCCGCCTCGGCCACTTCGGCGCTCCCCACCCTCTCGCGCGCGGCCCACGAGTCCGCCTCCTCCTCCTCGGGCGAGCGGTCGGCCGCGATCGACGCCTCGGGGGTCGAAGCGCGCGGAGCGGCGGAGGCGGGGTCGGCGACGAGGCGCGTCGGCGCGGGCGGGGTCTCGCCAGGGATCGTCCACACGCCGACGACGACCACGACGAGGACGACCGCGGCCATCGCGAGCTGCGGGGCCAGCAGGGCGCCCTTCAGGCCCGCGAGGAGACGCTCGAGCCAGCTCGGGCCGCCCGTCGCGAGCTCCGCGCGCTCGCGTCCACCGGACGTGCCGGCGCTCGGCGTAGCACGTGTAGGGCCGTCGGATGCTCCCTCGGCTGGTGCCGGGTCGCGCCCGGGCGTCTGACTCGCCTCATCACCTCGCGCGGCGCGCGCGGCGGCCGCCTCATCGCCTCGCGCCGTGGCGCGCGCGGCGGCCGCCGCTCTCGCCGCCTCCAGCAGGCTCGTCCGGGTCGCCCGCGGGAGCTCCGCCATGGGGAGCGCGTCCGCCAGGCGCTTCGCTCGTTCGAGCCGCGCGAGCGTCGCGGCCCCCTCCGCGTCGGCCTCGAGCGACGCTCGCAGCGCGCGCGCGTCGGCGCCTTCGACCTCTCCGTAGAGCAGGTCGAGCGCTCGCTCGGCGTCACGTCGGTCGTCGCTCATCTCAGATCCTCAAGGTAATCCGCGTACTCGGCCAGCGCCTCTTGGAGCCGCTCGAGCGCATAGCGCATGCGGCTCTTCACCGTGTTCTCGGGCACACCGACGATGTCGGCGATCTCTTTGAAGGGCAGCCCCTGGACCTGTCGCATCAAGAACACGTCCCGCTGCTCGTCGGGCAGGGCCTCGACCGCGAGCGCGATCTCCTCCCGGAGCCTCCTCGCGATGGCGTCCCGGTCCGCCTCGGGCGTGGCGGCCGCCACCTGGTCGCCCAGCGTCCTCGCCCCCTCTTCGGCCGACGTCGGCGCGTCCAGCGAGCGGTGTCGGCGGAAGACCATCCGCCGGCCGTGGTCGATGCAGAGGTTGCGGGCGATGCTGTAGAGCCAAGTGCTGAGCTTGGATTGCCCCTGGAACTGCTCGGAGCGCTGGATCACGCGGAGGAAGACCTCCTGCACGAGATCCGCTGCGCGCTCGGGATCCCGCACGGAGCGGAGGATGAAGTTGTAGAGTGGCCGCTCGTACCGGCCGAGCAGCACCTCGAAGGCCTCCGCCTCCCCCGCCTGGAAGCGTCCGAGCAGCGCCTCGTCCGTCTCCTCGGGGAGGGTCACGGCGCGCTCGCTCGCGGAGGAAAGGGGGAGGGCGGTACGACATGGGCGCTCCCCTGAAGACGCACGGGCGCGCGCAGGGGTCTGCGCAATTCGTCTCGTGGACACGCCCCCACGCACGCGCGCAGGGGAAGCGGCGCGCGCCCCCCACCGGTCGGGCGCGAGGGGCCTCGGTCCAGCATGGCGGCGGATGATACATCCGCGCGGGCCCATGGCATCCCCCGCGAGCCCACGAAACCTCGACCGGGCTCGGCCCAACGCTCGCGGGGGCGGGCGCCAAGGGCCCGAAATGCGGCGGTTTTGGCCCGTCGTCACGATTGACCCTGCGGAGGGGGGATGGTATGAGCGAGCGTCTCGACGGTCTGTCCGTGGCCCCGTGTCGTTCATGGGGGGCAAGCCGACGAGGAATCGGATATGTTTGGCCCCGCGAACCTCGCGTGTCGGGGGCTCGCGCGAAGAGGGGATGAGCATGCGCAGCACGATGGCGCGCCAATGGGTTCTCGTCGGAGCGATCGCGCTCATGGCTTTCGCGGCCCCCGCCGCCGCACAGACGGACGGGGAGGCCGAGGCGCCGTCATTCGACGCCGACGCCGCCGCCGACGCCGCGGAAGGAGCGGACGCTCCGGTCACGACGACCTCCGCCGGGCCCTCCGAGCCGATGGACGCCGGGACGTACGCCGTGCGCCTGCGCGACCTGGAGCAGCGGATCAACGAGCTGAAGGAGCAGATCTTCCGCTCGAAGGCGCGCCTCTCGTTGCTCGCGGAGACGGTCCTGCACGGCGTGGTCGCCGGCGCGCAGGCGATCATCGTCCACGAGAACCGGATGAGCTCGTCGTACAAGCTCGTGAAGGCGGTCTACGCGCTCGACGGCGCGCCCATCTTCAACCGGGCGGACGAGGACGGCGACACCCTCGGCGGGCGCGAAGAGTTCCAGATCTACAACGGGTCCATCGTTCCCGGCGAGCACACGCTCACGGTCAACCTCGAGTACCGCGGCCACGGCTACGGCATTTTCAGCTACCTGAAGGGCTACCGCTTCAAGGTCCGCTCGAACTACAACTTCACGGCGCCCGAGGGCCGCGCCGTCACCGTGCGGGTCGTCGCCTACGAGAAGGGCGGACCGACCGCGCCGCTCGAGGAGCGCCCGGCGATCCGCTACGTGGAGCGCGTTCAGGATCGGGCGGCCGCCCGACGCGAGCAGCAGCCGGAGGGGGCAGAGTGATGCGCCGCCCCGCGCACGCCGCGCGGGGTCTCTTGGCGGCGCTCGTCCTGGCCTCGAGCCCAGCGGCCGCCCAGAGCCTCGAAGCGATCAACCGCGACGTCGCCGCCATCGAGGGCGAGCTGGGGGCGCTGATGCGCGACCGCATCCAAGCGGCCGCGCAGCGAAGCCCGACCTACGTGGAGGAGCGGCTCACCGACGGTGAGCTCTACTACCGCCTGCGCGACTACGTGCGCGCGAGCATCATCTTCACCGACATCGTCGACAACCACGCGAGCCATCGGGCCTACCCCGACGCCCTCTTCTTGCTCGCCGAGAGCCTCTTCCAGGCCGGCGACCACCTCGGCGCGCGTCGCAATTTCCGCCTCGTGCTCGACCGCGCGAGCGACTCGGCGTTCCGTCCGTTCGTGCAGCGCGCGCTCGGTCGGCTGATCGAGATCGCGATCCACCTGCGCGATTTCGAGGGTGTCGACGAGCACTTCCAGGCGCTCGCGCGTCTACCGCCGAGCGAGGTCGAGGCGACGACGGCGTACTTCAAGGCGAAGTACCTCTACAGCCGGGCCGTGCCCCTGGAAGAGATGGCGGCGACGGGCGAGGGCGCCGCGCGGGTCGACCTCGCGATGGTCGAGCAGGCCCGCGTCGCCTTCGAGGCGGTCGCCGAGGGGAGCCCGTACTACCCGCAGGCGCGCTACTTCATCGGCGTGATTCACTCGCTCCGCGGTGAGTACCCGCAGGCGATCGAGGCCTTCCGTCGGACGCTGCGCTCGCAGGCCACGACGCTCGAGGCCGCGGAGGTCATCGATCTCACGCAGCTCGCGCTCGGCCGGCTCTACTACGAGACCGATCAGCTCGACCAGGCGATCGAGGCCTACCAGGCGGTGCCCCGCACCTCGGCCCATTTCGATGACGCGCTCTACGAGATCGCCTGGGTCTACATCCGCCTCGGCGACTCGACGCGCGCCGAGCGAGCGCTCGAGGTGCTCGCGATCGCGTCGCCGGACAGCGACCACATCCCGGACGGCAAGGTCCTCCGTGGCAACCTCCTGCTCCGCAACGGGCGCTTCGACGACGCCCTCACGGTCTTCCGCGAGGTCCGCAACGAGTTCGGCCCGGTCGAGCGCGACCTCTCCGCGATCCGCGAAGGTCACGATGATCTCCCGGCGTACTTCCGCCAGCTCGTGCGCGAGAACATGGAGAACTTCGACGTCAACCACTTCCTCCCCGAGAGCGCGCGCCGCTGGGTCGACCTCCAGGGCGGGGACTTCGAGCGCGCGACGGGGGTGCTCTCCGACCTCGCGACCGCCCGACGAATGGTCCGAGAGACCGACGAGCTCATCGTCCGCTTGAACGCGGCGCTCCGCGCGTCGAACCGCACCGCGATCTTCGGCGACCTCCGCCGCCACCGGGAAGCGACCACGGCCTATCGCAACCGCCTCGCGATCGTCCGCCGTCAGCTCGTGGCGATCGAGGAGCGTGAGGGGCGCACGAGCCCCGAGCTCACCGCGATCCGCGAGCAGCGTCGCCGCATCGAGGCGGCCCTCTCGGGCATGCCGGTCGGGGAGGACGACTTCCTCGAGCGCGACGACCAGCTCCTCGGCCGATACCGCTCGCTGCAGCGGCAGGTCTCGGCGCTGGAGGTCGAGATCCTCGGCATGGAGGCACGCATCACCGCCACGGAGACCTTCCTCCGGCAGATGGGCGCCGAGGCCTCGAACGCGGAGGCCGTCCAGACCGAGCTCGCGCAGCAGCGTCAGGCCATCGTCGGCTACCGCGCGGAGATCGCAGAGATCCGCCAGCTCATCGACATCGGTCGCATCCAGGTCGGCGTCGGCGACGCGCGCTACGAGCGAGACGGCCGGCTGCGCGAGGAGTACAACCGGCTCGTCGCGGAGGAGCACCGCCTCGGCGGAAACTCGCGGACGGAGCAGACCTTCCAGCGCATCCTCGCGATCGAGACGCGCATCAACCAGCACGACGGCCTCATCGACCAGATCACCGAGGAGCGCATCAGCGAGATGCTCCGCGTGGTCGAGGAGGAGACCGCGAAGCTGGCGGGGTATCGCACCGCGCTCCAGGAGCTCGAGGGCGAGACCGAGGAGGTCGTCGGCGCCGTGACCTACGCGGCGTGGGACGAGGTCCGCGGCCGCTTCTACGACCTCGTCCTGCGAGCGGACGTGGGCCGAATCGACGTCGCCTGGGCGCGCCGCGAGGAGCACCGCATGCGCGTCGACATGCTGACCCGCGAGCGCTCGCGGGAGCTCCAGGCGCTCGACGACGAGTTCCGAGACATCATGGACGAGCGTCGCGAAGGAGACGCCCAATGACCCAGCGCACCCACGCCTCGTCGGTGCCCCTTCGGTGGGTGCTCGTCGGCCTCTTCGCGGTCGCTCCCGCTGCGGCGCAGGACCCCTTCGCGCCGCCGCCCGACCCGGACGCCGTAGCGGCGCCGCCGCCGGCGGGCGATCCCGCCGACCCCGGCACCCCCGCCCCGCCCGCGGCCCCCTTCGGGACGGTCTCGGCCGAGCCCCCGCTGCCGACTTTCCTCGACACCACCGACCGCCGCATCCAGGACGACCGCCCGCCGCCGACGCCGCAGCAGCTCGCGGCCCTCGCGGAGATGGAGGCCGAGGTCGCGCGCTTCACGCAGGTCGGTGAGACCTACCGTCAGACCGTCGTCTCGCTGGTGCGGCGCGAGTACCTGCGCCAACGTCGCGGCCGCGATCAGTGGTACGCGCGGCAGATCCGCGAAGAGGAGCGGATGCTCAACGAGGCGCGCGAGCGCGCGATCGTCGAGTTCGAGCGCTTCATCGCGCGCTACCCGGACGACCCGACGTACACGGGCGACGCGATGTTCCGCCTCGGCGAGCTCTACTACGAGCGCAGCGCCATCTCGTTCCAGGACGAGTACGACGAGGCGATGCGGCGGCGCGACGCCGGCGAAGAGGAGATCGAGATCCCGGACACGCCGAACTTCCAAGACACGATCGACCTCTATCGTGACCTGGTCCGGCGCTTCCCGAACTACCGTCGGCTCGACGGCGTCTTCTACCTCATCGGCTATTGTCTGAACGAGATGGGCCGGCCGCAGGAGGCGATCCGCGCGTGGCTCAACCTCGTCTGCGCGAACAACTTCCGCTACGACCCCGACGCGTTCGCCGCCGAGCGCGCCGCCGAGGCCGAGGCGATGGCCGACGAGGACGCGGCAGCGGCCGCTCCGCCGGCGTATCCGTCACTCACGGGCCTTCCCACGCCCGAGGACCCGCTCAACCCCGGCGTCTTCGTCAACCCCTACGGGGACTGCGCGCCAGTGACGGAAGAAGCGGAGTTCGTCAGCGAGACGTGGTTCCGGATCGGCGAGTACCACTTCGAGGACTACCGCGACCAGCACGCGCTCGACCTCGCGATCGCGGCCTACAACCGCATCCTCGCGAGCCCCGAGGATCGCAACTACAACCTCGCGCTCTACAAGGTCGCTTGGGCGTATTACCGCGCGAGCCGCTACCCCGAGGCGATCCAGCACTTTGGCATGCTCGTGCAGTGGTCCGACGACGAGCGCGCCCGCACCGGCGAGGCCGGCTCGCAGCTCCGCCCCGAGGCGCTCCAATACCTCGGCATCGCCTTCGCGTACGACGACTGGAACGAGAACGGGCTCTCCGACGATCAGGAGGGCATGCCCGACGGGATCACCCGCGTGCAGGACCCGAACCTCATGCCGCAGGATCGCTCCTGGACGCCCGAGGTCTATTACGAGCTCGGCGGCGTGTACTTCGCAGAGGCGAAGTACCCGCAGGCGATCGCGGTGTGGCGGCTGATGCTCCAGCGTTGGCCGAACCACCACATGGCGCCGCAGGTCACGAATGAGATCGCGGACGCCAACCAGCGCCACAACCAGTTCAACGAGGCGATCCAGGCGCGCAGCGATCTCGCGCAATACCTCCCCGGCTCCGATTGGTACCAGGCGAACCTCGACAACCCCGAGGCGCTCCGCAACGCAGAGACGCTCGCCGAGAACGCGCTCATCGCGACGGCGGTGCACGAGCACACCACCGCCCAGCGGGTCCGTCGGCAGTCGGTCGAGGCTGCGCAAGCGGGCGCGACCACCGAGGCGCTCCAGCTCTTCGATCAAGCGAAGAACCACTACCTGCGCGCCGCGACGGCCTACCGCGAGTACCTACGCCGCTACCCGAACAATCCGCAGGCCTACGAGCTGCAGTTCAACCTCGCGGACGCGCTCTTCTGGTCCGAGCAATACGAGGACGCCGCGGTGGAGTACGCCGCGGTGCGCGACTCGAACCTCGACGACGTGCACCTCTCGGAGTCGGCTCGGATGGTCGTCGAGTCGATGAACGCGGTCGTCGAAGCCGCCATCCGCTCGGGGCAGCTGCAGGCTCGCGAGGACCCGCCCGCCGTCTCTGGTGACCCGCCGCGCATCACCGCGGTGCACATGCCCGAGCTGCTGCAGCGCCTCGCGCAGGCGCGCGAGCTCTACCTCGCGCGGGTGAGCGACCGGCAGGACCGCGAGGGCGTGCGCGCCGCGTACGACTACAACAACGCCGTCCTTCTCTACCAGTACGGGTTCTGGCCGCAGGCGAAGGAGCGCTTCGAGCGCATCTTCGACGAGCGCTGCTCGGGCCCCTACGCGGACGAGACGGGCCTCGTCGCCTGGCAGAGCCTCCGCGAGATGGCGGTGGCCTACAACGACACGAACGAGATCGAGCGGCTCGCGCGCGCGCTCCAGGAGCGCCAGTGCACCTTCGAGGCCGGCGGCGCGGCCTGTCCGACCTCGCGGGCGGAGCTGGACGCCTTCTGCGGCCAGCCGAACAACCGCGACCACCGCTGCTGTCTCGCGATGAGCGACTTGACCGCCATCGAGTTCCAGCGGGCGCTCGAGGTCTACCGTCAGGCGGAGCAGGCGCCCGAGGGCTCCCCCCAGCGCACCGAGCTCTTCGAGCGCGCCGCGACGATGCTCGTGGAGGCCGTCAACCGCACGCCGAACCACCCGCAGGCGCCGATCGCGCTCGAGCAGGCCGCGGTCGCGCTCGAGCAGACCCAGCGCTTCGACTCGGCCCGGTCGCTCTACCAACGCATCATCGACGAGGTCGGCCCGCGCCGCGGGGACGACGCGACGCCGCAGGCGAGCCTCGACCGCATCGTGGCGAACGCCTACTTCCGCGTGGCGCAGAACGCGAACCGCGGCTTCCAGTTCGACGAGGCGGTGGCGAACTACCGCGTGCTCGTCGACAGCCCGCGCTTCCGCGACAGCCGCGACGACCGGATCCGCGAGTTCCGCCGCGACGCGCTCTTGAACACGGCGCTGCTCTTCGAGCGGCTCCAGCGCTACGACGACGCCGTGCGGTACTTCCGCATGATCCTCGACTCGCCCGACGCGGACGCGGCGCTCAAGCGCACCGTCAACTACCGCATCGCCGAGATCGCGTTCACGCGCCGCAACTACAGCGTCGCCATCCGCGAGATGAACGAGTTCATCAACCGCTACCAGCGGGACACGGCGGCTGGCGAGCTCGTGGTGCAGGCGTATTGGCGCATCGCCGAGTCGCGCAAGGCGCTCAACCAGACCCGCGATTACCGCACGGCGCTCCAGAACGTCGTCCGCGGCTTCGCGAGCTCGGGCCAAGCGGCAGGCTCGATCGCCGCCGAGTACGCGGCGCACGCGCAGTTCCTCCTGACCAACGAGACGGTGGAGGAGTTCGAGCAGACCCGCATCAACCCGGGGCGACCCGCGACGCTGCAGGCCTACGTCAACAGCCTCGTCTCGCAGATCAACGAGAACAGCACGCGCGCGACGACGTTCGCGAACGGCTTCAACGCGGTCGTGCAGTATCGGCGTCCACCGTGGACCGTCGCCGCGCTCACCCAGCGCGGGCGCGTCTACGAGCACCTCGCGCGGGCGATCCTCAACGCGCCCTTCGTGATGCCCAACGACATGCAGGCGCAGCTCTCGCGCGTCGGCGCGCAGGCGCGTGAGGACATCCGCATCCAGGTCGAGGACCGCATCCAGATGGTGCTCGACGAGCAGGTCCGCCCGGTGGAGTGTCTCGCCGTCGCCGAGTTCGCGCTCGCGTCGCGCGCGGCCCGCGCCGGCAGCCTCGACACCGAGTACTCGCGCGTCGCCCTCGATCGCCTCCAGGCCTACGGTGACGAGCGCATCGCGGAGTGCATCGCGGCGCGCCAGGCGCAGGACGCCTCGTTCGGGGCGTACGCGCCGGGTGAGTTCGCGCGGGCGCCGCGTGGCCAGGTCCTGGACATTCCGGCGGACGTCACCCCGCCGCCGCTCGCGCGCTGATGGAGAGGGCCATGACGCGACCCCACACGACGATCTCGACCCCGCGCCCGACGGACGCCCTGCGCTCGCTGCTTTCGCTGGGCTTGGTGCTCGCCCTCGGGCTCGGCTGCAAGGGCGACGAGGAGCAGACCTCTGCCGAGGGCGGCGAGCAGACCACGGGCGGCGAGACCGTCTCGGACGGGACGCGGGATCCGGTCCGGCCTCCGGGGAGCACCCCGCCCGGGGGCGACGGCTGGG
>JAHBWH010000114.1 GCA_019637115.1 Myxococcales bacterium
GCGCCGACGCCGAGCGCCATCGCGGCGCGGACCGACGCGCCGGGGGCGCTGGAAGACGCGCTGAGCCGAGCCCGCGAACATTTCCGCCAGGGTGACTTCGAGGCCGCCGCGCGCGCCTACAAACACGCGGCACGCATCGCGCCCCGCAACCCCCTCATCTTCGCTGGCCTCGGCGCCGCCCGCATGCGCGTCGGCGATCGTCGCGGCGCGATGGAAGCCTACGAGCGCGCCGTCGCGCTCGCCCCGAGCAACGAGCACTACCGAACGACGCTCGCTCGACTCCAATGATCGAAGCCGCGCGCCGCTGACCGCACGCGCGCTTCACCAGCCCCGCCACCGACCGCGTCGCCACGCGCGCTCGCGACGCCGTGCGCGAGCCCGTGCTCCCGCGCGCTTACGTCACGTCCCCTCGCCCCCCGCCCTCCGACGACGTCCCCCCGACGATCGCCGCGCGCGCCCGTGCGCGACGACCGCTGCCACAAACCCGCGCTGGGGAGGACGGCCACCACAACCCGAACGACACCCGAGACAACGAGTCACACGACCAAACAGCGAATCTCGATCTCAAAACAACTAATATAAAACGCGCGTTCACAAAGAGAACCACGCTCAACGACTCCGACGAAACACAAATACCGAACAACGCTCACTGCCCAAGACGCTCCCTCGGCGAGTTCGTCCACCTCATCCGAGCACGACCTTCCTCGCCAATCGCCACCGAGACGCGCAGCGCGACCGGCAACGCGCACGACACACCGCATCGACAGGGAGAACATCGCGACGGCCAGCCACTCGACGCCACCACCTCGACGGCAGCACGCGTCGCACCTCGGTCCCTCTCCGAGGCGGTTCGGCCGCCTCGACGGCTCCGCTCGCCGTTCAGAACGGCGCTCACCATTGCTCACTCGAGTCCGCACCAGGACCACACCAGACAGGCACGATTCATGAACAGAAAACCGAACATGCAATTTTCATCATTGCGAATGGGGATCACAGTCTCCATCCTGGTTGGACTCGGGGCTGGATGCGTCAATGAGCTTCAGCGCCTCGAGTACGCTCACTCTCACGATCACCAAGAGCTGACCGCCACGCCGGAGTCGATGCTCGCGACCTGGGCGCAGGAGGGCGAGTGGCTCGTCTCGCCGCGCCTCGACGCGCCGGAGGGCGCGTCTCGCGCAGGCGTGCTGCTCGGGCTCGTCGCCCCCGGACAGGTGCCCGTCGTCGAGGCGCGCGTCTGGACCGAGGACGGCGCGGGCACGTGGCAGCCGCTCGAGCGCACCTGGTCGGACGAGGATCAGCTCGTCGCCACGGTCGACTTCGCGGCCATCGGCACCGCGGCCGAGCTCCGCGTCCGCCTCGCGGACATGACGGCGTTCGGCAACATCCGGTTCGCTGCGGTCATCCCCGACCAGCTCGACGCGCTCGACCTCGCCGACGACGCGGTCGAGGTGGCGGGGGCGGCGGCGGAGCTCCGCGCGGAGCTCCGTGGCCTCGGGATCGTCACGCGCGACCAATGGGGCGCGCGGCCGACCCGCTGCACCTCGACGGACGCCACCAAGCGCCGCATCGCGGTGCACCACACCGTCTCGTCGTCGACCGATCCGGCCCGCCAGCTCCGGGGCATCCAGATCTACCATCAGGACACGCGCGGGTGGTGTGACGTGGGCTACCACTTCCTCATCGGCAGCGACGGCAAGGTCTACGAGGGACGCCCGCTCCACCTCATCGGCGCGCACGTCGGCGGTGGAAACACCGGCAACATCGGCATCAGCTTCATCGGCTGCTACCACACCAGCGGCTGCGCTGGCCTCGGCCCCTCCCAGCCCGCGCAGTCGATGGTCACCGCTGCGGGCCGCCTGATGGGCACGCTCCGCCAGCTCTACGGGATCAACCTCTCGGCGAGCACGGTCATGGGTCACGGCCAGCACCCGGGCCAGTCGACGTCGTGCCCCGGCGCGAACCTCCGGCCGCGCGTCGGCGAGATGATCGAGCTCGGCCGCACGCAGACGCTGGCGTCCACCGGCGGCGGCTCGACGGGCGGCGGCTCCACCGGCGGCGGCTCCACCGGCGGCGGCTCCACCGGCGGCGGCGCGTCGACCCCGGGTAGCTGCAACCACACGTGGGGCGGCGTGTACGGCCACCTCGCCTGCAGCGCGAGCTACCAATGCTGCAACGGCAGCTGGCGCTCGAGCGGCGCGTGCGGCGCGTGCGGCTGCACCGAGACGACCGGCCAGCGCGGCTGCACCCCCGAGCCCGCCCCGGCGCCGGTGCTCGGCGAGTCCTGTGACCACGTCTACGGCGGCCACTACGTCCACCTCGGCTGCTCGGCGAGCTACCAATGCTGCGACGGACGTTGGCGGACGCGCGGCAGCTGCGGCAGCTGCGCGTGCGTCGAAGAGTCGGGCTCCACTGGCTGCGGCGGCTCGACGACCCCGCCGCCGGGCCCGAGCACCGGTCTCCCCTACGCGGGCCTCACCCTCTCGGGCTCCGAGATCCCCCGCGCGGGCATCGCCAACCGTACCCTCGAGAACACGCTCGGGGTCGCGGTGGAGCCGCTCGGCACCCTCGACTCGTACGAGGGCTCGCGCTTCGTGCGTGGCCGCGTGAGCTGGTTCGGGAGCCCGCGCGACACCTCGGGCGTCACGGCGACCGAGACCGGCGCGATCACCGGCGAGGTGCTCCGGTCGCTCAACGACCCGCTCAACCCGGACGCGGCGACGCTCCGCTCGCGCCCGGAGGACTACTACTACGTCGCCATGCGCTGGGCGTACTCGCCCAACGGCCGCGCCTTCTGGCGCGACGCGCGCCTCGTCGTGGTCAACCCCCGGACCGGCTCGGCCGTCGTGGTGCGACCCGTCGATTGGGGCCCGCACACCCGCACGGGCCGCATCCTCGACCTCTCGCCTCAGTCGCTCACCGACCTCGGCCTGCGGACGGATGACGACGCGCTCGTCGCGTTCGCGCCGCCGGGCACGCCGCTCGGCCCCGTCCGCCGCTGAAGCCGCCACGGCTCGATGAACGAGAGCGGCGCCGACCTCCTCGAGGTCGGCGCCGTTCTTCCGTCCGTCTGACGAGTCCCGCTGCGCGTCTGGGAGCGTCGCGCGCCCACTCCGAGCGACGAGCGCAACGCACATGCGACGCGAGCGACGCTTCGTGCGGCTGCGCGCTCGCCTGGGAGCGTCGCGGGTCCACTCTGCGCCCGCCTCGGCGCGACTCGCGCGCGCGCTCGCGACGAGCACACGTCACGCGAGCGCGGCTCAGGTCGCAAAAAGTGACAGCTTGGTTTCGACTTCGAATCGTTCGTCCGATCACCGTCGCGCGAGCCGCCCCGTCGCCATGACAGTGTACGAACGATGCGCTGGACTTGGATGTGGCTTGGGGTGGTGGTGGGTGTTGGCTGCGGCCCCGCTCGCTCACCAGGTTCGACGGATGACGCAGGTCCGGTAGGTGGCGACCCGTCCGACGCCTCCGCCGACTCGGAAGGCGGGCTCGACGCGAGCACGCCCGATGACGGAACGACCCCGCCGGGGTCCTGCGCGCAACCGCCGAGCTGCCGTGGCACCCGCCCCGATCCCGGCGCCCGCGCCTCGTGGCAACGACCCCTCACGACACGGATCGCGGTCGCCTCGGGCGCGCCGCGGCACCGCGGCCGCGACCTCATCCTTCGCCCGGACGATCCGCAGTGGGCGCTCGCGAAGTTCGCGTACGGCGCCGCCGACGACGACCTCCAGGGTGAGCGCGTCGACGTGTGGCTGCAGCGGGAGTGCTCGGGCGCGTGGGAGCACCTCGGCACCGCGACGACCAGCAACGACGGGGACAACGCCACGGTCTACGGCGTCGAGGACACCGGCGGCTGGGTCTTCTTCCGCATCCCGGACGCCGCGCGCCTCGGCGTCGGCCGACACCGCGTCCACTTCGTGGTCAAGGGCGACCTCTCGACGACGGATCAGCTCATCGAGGTCGTCGCGCCTGGCGCGCGCTTCGTCGTCACGGACGTGGACGGCACCCTCACCGAGAGCGAATACGCCGAGGTGACGGCCGTCGTCGGCCTCGGCTCCCCCGAGGTGCACCCGGGCGCGCCCGAAGCGCTCGCGGCGCTCGCCTCGCGCGGCTACCGCATCCTCTACCTCACGGCACGTCCGCACTGGCTGAGCACGCGCACCCACGAGTGGCTCGTCGAGCGCAACCTCCCGCCCGGGCTCGTCCACACGACGCTCTCGAAGGTCGGGGCGCTCAACGAGGCGGCCGCCGAGTACAAGCGCGACGAGCTCGCCGCGCTGACCGAGACCATCGGGCGCCCGATCGACTACGGCATCGGCAACAAGGAGTCCGACGCCGCCGCGTACCTCGAGGCCGGCATCGACCCCTCGCGCCGTCTCCTCTTCCAGCTCGACGGCGACGCCATGGGGGGCGTCATCTTCGACGACTACCGAGACCTGATCGCCCCCTTCGAGGCCCTCCCGCTCGTCTGCGAGTGACCCTCTACGAGCGAGCGGGTCGGGACGTGGGCGTCGTCGCGGCGGGCCAGAACGCGCCTCGCAGATGCGCGCGCTCCGGAGGGAGCGCTGCACTATGCTCCCCACCGCGTGGGTCTGCCCGACGACATCGCCGAGCTCCGTGAGACCTTGCTGGCGCAGGGCGTCCCGGAGGCACACCACCCGGGCAGCACCCTGCGCGGGGCGGCCATCCGGGCGAGCGTTCCGTCGAGGTTGCCATCCGCGCGCATCGCGCCGCTTCGCGACGAGCCCCTCGATGGCCCCGCCAGGCACGACGGGCACGACGGCGGCGTCGAACGTGACGGCAGCGTCGAACGCGACGGCAGCGTCGAACGTGACGGCAGCGTCGAACGCGACGGCAGCGTCGAACGCGACGGCAGCCTCGAACGCGACGGCAGCGTCGAACGCGACGGCGGCGTCGAACGCGACTTCGGACGCGGCGGCCCCGGCGGACGCGGCGGACGTGACGGACGCGACGGTCGCGACGGCCTCGAGCCCGCCGACTTCCGCGTGAAGGGCGTGCTCGGAGAGGGCGGCATGGGCGTCGTCTTGCTCGCCGAGCAGACGATCCCGCGCCGCGAGGTCGCCATCAAGCGCCTGAAGCGGCAGGAGCCCCTGCTCGTCGACGCGCTGCTCCGCGAGGCGACGCTCATGGGCCGCCTCGAACATCCGAGCATCGTCCCGATCCACGCCGTCGTCGCGGACGCCGACGGCCCCGCCGTCGTGATGAAGCGCGTCGCGGGGGAAGACTGGAGCGCCATCGCCGAGCGCGGGGCGCCGCTCGACCGCCACCTCGAGATCTTCGTGCAGGTCTGCAACGCCGTGGCCTTCGCGCACGCGCAGGGCGTCATCCACCGCGACGTCAAGCTCGAGAACGTGCGCATCGGCGACTTCGGCGAGGTCTACCTGCTCGACTGGGGCGTCGCCCGAGCGCTATCGCCCGACGGCGCCATCAGCGACGAGCGCGTCGTCGGCACGCCGGTCTGCATGGCGCCCGAGATGACCTTCGGCGAAGCCGACATCCGCAGCGACGTCTTCTTGCTCGGCGCCACCCTCCACGAGGCCATCACCGGGCGCCCCCGACACGACGCCGCCACGGTGATGGAGGCGCTCTCGCGCGCGCGACGCGTCAACCCCCATGATTATGGCCGCGGCGTCCCGAGCGAGCTCGCCGCGATCCTGAACCGCGCGTGCGCGCGCAACCCCGCCGAGCGCTTCGAGAGCGCCCTCTCGCTCCGCGACGCCCTGCTCCGCTTCCGCGAGCATCGGACCGCCGCGCGGCTCGCGGCGACCGGCGCCGACCGCCTCGCGGAGCTCGAGCGGCTCGTGCGCGAGCGGGGCGACTACGCGGACGCGCAGCGCTGCTTCACGGAGGCGCGCTTCGCCTTCGAGCAAGCGCGCGCTGCGTGGCCCGAGGGCGAGCCCGCGCTGAGCGGGCTCGAGCGGACGCTCCGCGCGATGACGCGCTTCGAGCTCGACGAGCGGCACCCCGACGCGGCGCTCGCGTGCCTCGGCGCGATGCGCGAGCCGCCTCCGGAGCTTCGCGACGAGGCCGAAGCGCTCCGGACGCAGCTCGCCGCCGAGAAGGCGCGCCTCGCGCAGCTCGAGCTCGACCAGAACCCCACGGTCGGCGCCCGCGAGCGCCGTCGCGCGACCGCAGCGCTCGCGACCGCCGTCCTCCTCCTCACGGGCGGCTTCGTCACGCTCCGCGTCCTCTACCCGGACTACGCGACCCCGCAGCTCCGCTTCGCGATCGTCGGCACCACCGTCTTCCTCGTCGCGCTGGCGGTCGCGCGCCGATGGCGCGCGCGGGGCGAGTGGAACCAGGTGAACCGGCGCATCGCGCAGCTCGCGACGTTGACGCTCGGCGTGAGCGCGCTCAACCGATACACCGCCCTGATCACGGGCGCCGAGCCGCCGCAGACCCTCCTCACGGACGCGCTGCTGCTCGGTATGTGCGGCGTCGCGCTCGCGCCCTTCCACCGCGGCGGCCCACCGATGGCGGCGATGGCCTTCGCGCTCGTGTTGATCGGCGCGTGGCGCCCCGCGTGGCTCGAGGCCGCCTTCATCGCGGTCGCCGTCCTCATCCCGATCGTCTTTTGGCTGGCCGGCCGCATGGCCCGCGCCCGCGCGAGGCGCGGCGCCGTGCGCTGAGTCTCGGCGAGCCCCAGTCGCCGCGTTCTTCAGCGCGGATCGCGCAGCGCGGCCAAGATCACGCGGACGGCGCCAGCGACGACCGGATCTGGCAGCGACACCTCGGCCTCGACGCCGTCATCGCAGATCAACCGGACGCCTCCCGGGATCTCGGCACCTCGCGTCGCGCCGAGCGGGAAGGCGAGCCCGCGCCACGGGATCTTCCCGCGGACCGTGCGCGATACGATGGAGCGCATCTCGGAGGGGGCGGTGGACATCAAGGCTCGGCCGACTGCCGCCCTAGTACGTCGTGGAGCGCGCGCCGGGCTTCCTCGGCGCGGCGCGCGCCGTCCTCGGCGCGACGGAGGACGCCGTCCATGTCGATCAACATGGCGTCGATGAAGGCCTTGCCGCCGGGATCGTAGAGCCACCAGCCGAAGCGATCCTCGTGCGGGACGAACGAGGGCATCGGCGCGCTCGGGTCGTCGAGGTGCGTCACGACGCCGACGAAATAGTCGTCGATCTCTGCGGCGGTCCTCGCGCGATCGCCGAAGAACCCGAGCGGGATCTCCTCGAGCGCGCGCCGCGCCAAGAGGAGCTCGCCGATCGCGGCGGCGCGGAGCGCCGGCGCGGGAAAAGGCTCCCTCAGCGCGGCCTCGAGCCGGGGCAGAGGCGCGCCCACGGCGCGGGCGCCGTGGACGAGCGGACCCGCGCCGAGCACGCTCCGCTCGAAGAGCACGGACGCCGCCATCGTGGCGAGGAGCAGACGCGGCGCGGAGGCGAAGTCGCGGCTCCGCTCGACGAGCCGCGCGGCTCGGGCGTCGGCCGCCGCCCAGACCTCGGCGTCGAAGCCAGGCGCGTCGTCATCGTAAGGAGGGAGCTCCGCGACGCGGGCGAGCGCGTCGAGGCTCGCGAGCTCGTGCGCGCGAAGGAGCGAGATGACGTCGCAGACCGCCTCCGCGCGCGGCTCGCAGTCGTCGCGGAAGCGCGGTCGGGCGTCGATCGCGTCCAGCGCGTCACGATGCGGCTCCACGAGCTCGCGCAGGGTGAGGAGCCGCTCGGTCGCGCGCTCCCAGCTCGCGCTCGGCTCATCGCCGGTCACCCACGCGCGGATGTCCTCGGGGAGCCCGGGTGCGAGGCTCGCGCCGAGGGCGCGCGCCTCGGGCACCCCGTTGGCGCTCGGCTCGACGAGCGCCGGGAGGTCGGCCTCCGAATAGGGAGGCGCCCCGGGCTCGCGCACGTGGTGCGCCGCGACCCAAGCCCCCACCGAGAGGAGCGGCACGACCGCCAGGGCCCACCACCAACGCGACGATCCACGTGCGCTCCGATCTTCACGGCTCACGGGCGGGAGGGTACTCGCCTCGACGGCTCGCGTCATCGCGCCGCCGCCCCGCCAGTTTCGACTACAACTGCGACGGCGCGGCATCTACTCACCCCGCGAGCGAGCTGCTCGGGCGGCGCGTTTGACTGCGCAGCTTCCTTCGAGGGGCTGTCGCCAGGTCGCCAGCCCCTCCCCCACGGGGCGCGCCTGCGCCGAGCCCGTGAGCGCCTGCGGCACGTCCGTCCCGTTCTCACGTTGCAAACTCGCGTGTGGTCTCACCTCTGATGGGAGCGCGCCTTTGGCGTGCCGATAGTTCGACGCGGACCTCGAGGCCAACGGCTCCTGGCCCTCCACCCAGCCACGACCGCGAGTGCAAACCAGCTCGCGCCAGCGCCACCGCTCGTCCGGCACCCACACCCCCCCGCCGGCTCCGCGTCGACCACACCAGCGTCCATCCCTGCGTCGTCGTCACCCGCGTCGACCCCCGCGTCGACGCGGGGGCGCGTGCCCGCGTCGCGTGGCGGCGGGGTCGGATTCTCGGGTCGCTCCCACTCGGCGGGGAGCGGCGGGCAATCCTCGAGGCGATCGGGGGCGCATCGCGTGCGGAAGGAGAAGCGCTCGACGCTCGGGAGCGTTCGCCCGTCGATGTCCGCGATCCCTTCGCCGAGCTCGATCGTGTACTCGGTGTCGTAGTCGAGGTCCGCCCATGGACGGACGAGGACCGCGTTCGCGAAGGGTGAGCCGTAGATGAAGCGCGCGGTCGACGCGACGGCCTCCCCGTCGGGGCCGAGGAGGCGAACGTGCTCGGGCGTGAGGGTCGCGCGGTCGATCCCGTGTCCGAGCACCATCATCGCCCGCGACTCGATGCGCTCGTGGCGCGTCTCGAAGTTCACCGCGCCGTCCTCGGGCCACGTCCCGATCAGGCTCTCGGCCAGCGTGTCGGTCCCTCGAAGGCGCGCCCAGAGCACCTGCCAATACGCGGTCACGAAACCGGCCAGGTGCGGCAGCGAGCCCGGCACGTTGTCGGCTGCGTAGTAGTGGGTCGCCGCCCACGGCATCTCGATCCAGTACATGTCGTACCAGAACGCGCCGAAGGCGTAGACGGCGCGAACACCGCGCACGATCTGGTCGCGCCCGCGCTCGAAGGCGGCGACCGTCGGCGCGTGCCCCTCGAGCAGCGCGGGATGGGTGGCGAAGACGTCGACCATCTCGCTCGCGGGGACGAAGCCGTCGATGAGGTTCATCGGATCATGTTCGACGACGAGCCACGCCTCGGCGCCGACGTCGAGGTTGTCCGAGGTTCCGTCGTACGCGGTGGTCCGCGCCATGAAGAGCGAGTCGAAGATCTGATCGGCGAGCCCGTGGCTCGCCTGGCCCATCAAGAACGCGACATGAACCCGCGCCTCGTCGCTCGAGAGGTCGTCACCGAAGCGGTCGCGAATCCACCGCACGTACGCGGTGGTGAAGGGCTCCCAATGGCAGATCTCGCCGTACGCGTCGTCGGCCGCGTAGCCGCTGTCGGGGAAGACGCTGCCCGCGCGGTAGATGGGCACGAGGTCGGGGTCGCTCAAGAGATCCCGCAGCGGCCCGGCCGGGAGCCGCCGCAGCGCGAGATCGCTGATGTGCATGTGAGACACGATGCCGTTCGCGCGCGCGGGTGCGGCGAAGGTCATCATCCCGAGCACCACGATCACCCCCCACTGGAACACGTTCTTTCCCACGCGGCAGAGCCTGCCCGAATCCCGCTCGCCACACCATGGGGCCGTTCACCAGGAACGCGGGACGTCGTCACACACCGGCCCCCACGACAAGCCGACCCGGACCACTGCCCTGCTTCTTGGGCACCCGGACGCGGACGCGGACGCGGACCGGACGCGGACGCGGACCCGGACGCGGCCCGGAAGCCGGACGCGGACGGACCGGACACCGCCCAGAGGGAGCGTCAGGCATCTTCTGACGACCCCACCAGGCGCCGGGGTTCACTTCCGCGCAGGAAGGCGGTACCTCTTCTCTCGATGGTCGGCGTGGGTGGGACGAGCGCTCGTGGCGCGGTGGTCGCGTGTCTGCTTTCGCTCGTGGTGAGCTGCGGGGACGACCCCACGCAGCTGCTCGTGGAGCTCTGCACGGACGTCGCGGCCTCCGAGGTCGTGCGGATCGAGGCGACGGCGCGCGACGCCGACGCGCCATTGGCCATGCTCCAACGCGCCGAGTGGGGCGCGGACTCTCTTCGCGACGGCCGCCTCAGCTTCGGCGTCCTAGGGCTCGAGGGGCGCCGTGTGCGCGTCGAGGTCACGGTGGAGACGACCCGCGGGCGCCTGACGCGCGTGGTCGAGACGGGCTTCGAGGCGGGTCGCTCGATCCGCGCGGTCCTCCGGCTCTCGGAGGCCTGCCTCGGGCGCACCTGCCCCGCGTCGGAGAGCTGCGACGACCGCGGGCTCTGTGCACCGATCGAAGTCGCTACGAGCGACTGGAGCGCGCGCGAGGGCGCCTGCGCGTGGATGGACGCCGACGCCGGGTCGCCTTCCGATGCCGCCGTCGATGGAGGCCACGACGCGAACGTCGACGCGAGGGTCGGCGACGCGAGCATGACGGACGCCACCGACTCGGACGCCGACCCGGGCGACGGTGGCGGGGCGGATGGAGACGTGGGCGACCCCTGCGACCGAGACGGCGACGGCGTGCCGTCCGTCGCGTGCGGGGGCGACGACTGCGACGATGACGACCCTGACCGCTTCCCCGGCAACCCGGAGCGGTGCGACGACCGCGACCAAGACTGCGACCCATGCACCGTCGGCGATCGCGACGACGACCTGGACGGCTTCCTCAGCCGCGCGTGCTCGAACGCTGCGGAAGGCGCGACCTGCGAGGGCGCGTCCGACGTCGTCGTGACGGGAGGGCGCGTGCGTGGGCGTGACTGCGACGACTCCGACCCTCGGATCCACCCCGACGCGCCCGAGGTCTGCAACGGCGTGGACGATGACTGCGACGACGTCATCGACGAGGGCACGGACGCCCAATGCGCGTCTGGCGTCTGCGAGGCGGGCTGCATCGGCCGGCGGACGTTGGCGCTCGGGGGAGATGTGCGCGCTCGCAACACCGGCTGTGCCGTCGCCGTCGACGGATCGATCGTGTGCTGGGGGCAGACGGACGCGAGCGCGATGGGACACGCTGGTGTCTTTGCGTCGATCGGTGCGCGCCTCGAGCCGACGCCCGTGCAGGTCGCCGCCGTCTCGGCGACGGAGGTGGCGATGACGGACCGGCACGCGTGCGCACGGCTCGACGACTCCACGCTGCGCTGCTGGGGGTCGAACACTCGCGGACAGCTCGGCGTTGGCGACTTCGAGATACACGCCGACGTCCACATCCCGCCGCTGACGGACGTCGTACAGGTCGCGGTCGGCAGCCTCCACACCTGCGCGCGAACCCGGCGCGGCGACGTCTACTGCTGGGGCAGCAACGAGCTCGGCGAGCTCGGGCTCGGTGACTCCGACCACCGGCCGTCTCCGGTCCGGCTCCCGAGTCTGGACCGCGTGGTCGAGCTGGCGGCGTCCGCCGGAACGACGTGCGCTCGACGCTACGATGGAGACCTGTACTGCTGGGGATCGGCAGGTATCGGCACCGGAGGAAGCCGCACACCCGTCCGCCTCCTCCAAGAGACACGCACGGTGCGGGTCGGTGGGGAGCTGGACCCGTTCGGGGATCAAGTCACGATCTGCGCCGAGCTCGACGTGGAGTGGCGCTGCTGGGGCATCAGTCAACGTGGCGCCGCGGGCACGGGCACGAACGTCGCCCCGGGGGTGCCCACGCGGGTCTCCGTCGCGACCGATCTTCGAGTCGTCGCGCCTCACACCGCTCGCAGCTGCGGCGTGCTCGCTTCGGGCGCCGTTCGGTGTTGGGGGAGTGGCCTCGACGCCGGGCTCGGCACCAACACCCCCACGAACGCCGTCGACGGCGTCGACGTCCTCGGCATCGACGATGCGACGGATGTGACGTGCGGGTACAACCTCTGCTGCGCGGAGCGACCGGGCGGGCGGACCTGTTGGGGGTTGAACCGCTCGGCAGGTCACGGCGACGGCCAGGTGCGCAACGGGTTCATGCCGGATCTCGTGCCGCGCCTGCGGACAGCGACGGGGCTGACGGTCGGAAACACCCATGCGTGCGCGATCCAGGGGGGAACCGTTCTTTGCTGGGGGCAGAACGGGGCCTCGCGTCTCGGCACTGGTGACACGATCGAGCGATACGAGCCCGAATCGATCGGGTTGTCGGCGGTCCAGGTGGCCACCGACAACACACGGACGTGTGCGCGCACCGCGGCCGGCGCGGTCTCGTGTTGGAGCACCGGCTTCGCAGGAGATGCGGGGGAGACCTCGACACCGAGCATCCCTGTCTTCGTGGACGCCTCGGCGATGGGTGCGGTGAGCACCATCGCGGTGGGCTCGTCGTTCACCTGCGCGCTCGATCTCGACGGCGCCGCGTGGTGTTGGGGCAGCGGCGTCAGCGGAACCTGCGGGAACGGAACCTCGACCTGTCGCACCCCCGTACGGGTGCAAGGAGACCGGACCTACGACGAGATCGGCGCCGGCGACGGCCACGTCTGTGCCCGCGCTGGGGGTTCGGTTTGGTGCTGGGGCAGCGCGAGCTCCGGACGCCTCGGCGACGGCTCGACGAGCGGGAGCTCCAGCGCCCCGGTCGCCGTGATGAACGTCAGCGACGCGGTGGAGCTCGCCGTCGGTCATCAGACGACCTGCGTACGGCGCGTCGGGGGCAGCGTGCGCTGCTGGGGGTTGGGCACGAACGGGGAGACGGGCGACGGGGGGACGACCAACCAGGCCGTCCCGGTGGACGTCGTCGGGCTCACGGACGTGACCAAGCTCGTCTGTGACGAGGGCTGCTTCGCATACAGCGCATCCGGTGGATGGCTCGCGTGGGGAAGGAACTCGAACGGATGGATGGGAGAGCCCGTGGGCCGTCAGCTCGTACCCGTGGAGGCCGCCTTCGGCATCGACTTCACCGACATCGCGCTCGGGCCCGATAGCGCTTGCGGCGTAGAGGACGGAGGTGCCGTGCGTTGCTGGGGTGCCCGCTCGGGGGCGAGCAGCGCATCGCGCATGTTCGGCTACTCGGTCGTGTCGACAGCGCTACACTGACCGGTCCGACGTCGACCCGTTCGAGCTCGCGGACGCTACGGGCGCGGACGCGACGCGCTCACTCGAACGGCCGCAACACGTCGCCCGTCGTGCCCCCGTTCGGGGCCGCCGGGCGGTTCGCCACCAGCACGCCGACGAGCACCGCCACCGCGACGACCACCACGCTCACGCCGATCGCGCGGCGCAGCCGGCGCGGCGGGGCCTCGTCGAGGCGCAGCTCGGTCGGCGCGCTCGCGGCCACCCGCGCCGCCTCGATGGGGTCGAGCGTGAGCTGCCGGGAGAGCTCCTCACCCGCCGCGACCCTCAGCTCGAGGCGCTGCGGGATGAAGCCATCGGCCTCGACGCGCAGCACCCGCCGTCCGGGGTCGAGCACCACGAGCCGCTCGGCCCCCGTCGCTCGGTCGATCCGTCCGTCGATCTCGACGCGCGCGTCTTCCGGTTCCACGCGCAAGCGCAACGTCGCGAGCAGCCCGCGGAGGCGCTCGCGGAGCGCCTCCGCGTCCCGAAGATCGTCCTCCGCGGCGTCGTCCCGGTTGGCGTCGACGCCGTCGAGCGCGCGCAGGGCCTCGCGGGATCGTCCGAGGCGATGCAGCACGATCGCCCAGTTCAGCGCGGTGCTCGCGCGCGGGTAATGACCGTAGGATCGCTCGAAGGACTCTGCGGCCTCCGCGTGGCGCCCCTCCGCGGTGAGCTGGAGCCCACGCTCGAAGAGCGCGCGCGCGTGGGTCGCCTCCGCCGTGGCCTGCGGCTCGCCGGACGCCACGGGCGCCTGCGCGTACGAGCCGGCGTGAGCGAGGGTCGTGGCCACCGCCACGATCGCCGCGCACCGCACGATGGCCCCCTTGGGCGTAGAGCGCCGCGTGGGACGGCCGGGCGTTTCGAGGGTCCGAGGCACGTCCGCACGCTGCCAGATTCTGGTCGCGGCGAGAAGGCCCGCGATCCGCGAGACCCCGCCGCGCGTCCAAGTGCATGGCCGCGGCGCGTCGGTGACCACCGACGAGACGCCGCCGCGCCGCCGCGCCAGCTTCCCCTCGACGCCGAGAGAGCCGATATGCTCCGCACCATGCGCTCGGATCTGCCCCTCGCACCCCCGCCCCGGAACCCGGCCCGCACCTCGACCCGGCCCGCCGCGCCCCTCGACGCGGCGCTCGCTCACCACAGTCGACGGGGCGTCGGTCGATCCAACGCGTGCGCGACCGCCGCTCCTCCCTCGGCCGCTCGAGCGGGCGGGCTCGCCGTCTTCGGCCTCCTGCTCGCGTGCGGCCCCGCGACCGTGACGGCCCCGTCCCCCTCCGTGCCGACGCCCCTCGAGGCGCGCGCTTGGTGGGATGGTGACGACCTCCCCGCGCCGCCCGCGCCGTCCGACGACGGCGCCGCCGCCACGCGCGGCGCGGCGATCCCTCCTGGGATCCGCGGGCGGATCACACAAGCGATCTTCTCGCCCGACGCGAGCCACCTCGCCGTCGCGACGAGCGAGAAGGTCGTCGCGCTCCTCGACGCACAGACGGGCGCGCTCCGCGCCGCGAGGCGGATCCGCGTGCGCCGTGACGCAGGCGTCACGCTCTCGGGCTTCGACGCGACCGGGCGTCGCCTCCTGCTCTCGCACCACGGCTACGATGGCCCCGGCGCCGCGCTCGTCTGGGATCTCGCCCGCGACGAATGGGCGACGGTCGAAGAGGCGAGCCTCGGGGAGGACGGCTCGGATGGCGTCGTGGTCGGGGTCGGCTTCGCTGCTCGGGGCGTCGTGATCGAGAACGGCGAGGGGTTCTGGCGGATCGACGATCAAGGCCGCCGCACACTGCTCGCGCCGACGCGCGGACGAATGAGCCTGCTGCCAGACGGCGTCCACGCGGTGGTGTCGGAGGGCACCGACGACGCCTCCACGCTGATCTCGCTCGCGAACGACGAGCCCCGCCGCGTCGCGCGCGTGCGCGGGGCGTGGGCCGCGAGCCGGCCGCTCGGCGGCCTCTTCGTCGTACGGGACGCCGAGCACGCGCGGGTCGTCCGCGTCGACGGCAGCGTCGCCGCGACCCTCGAGCTCTCCCGCGAGGGTCGCGTCCATTGGTCGCGCGCCGACCAGCTCGTCGTGGACGCCGAGGGCGCGGATGGTTGGGAGCGCCAGGTCTACGATGGCCGCAGCGGGGCGCTCGCCGCGCGGATCCCGCTCGACCCCATCGGGCCCGACGACCTCGTCGTGGAGGACCACGTCGTGGAGGCCCCCGATGACGGAAGCGGCGTCGTGACGCTCCGCCCGGTCGCACGGAACGGAGAGCGCCGCTCGCTGCTCCCGCCCTACCCGGAGGACCACGAGCCCCTCTACGACGACATCGGCGAGGAGCTCGGCCGGACCGTCCTCGCCTTGAGCGCCGACCGTGCGCGGGTCGCGCTCCTCGACGAGCAGACGCTCCGCGTCTTCGAGGTCGCGACGGGCCGGGAGCTCACGCGCTTCGATCAAGAGGATCGCGGCGGCGCGAGCGTGTGGGGCGTCGTGCCCACGCCGCAGGGGCTCGTGGTCTGGGGACGCTCGCACGTGGCCCATTGGAGCGCGCATGGCGCGCGTGTCTTCGCGTGTCGCGGAGAGGGCGTGCTGGTCGGCGACGACGAGAGCCCGGGCTGGGTGACGGGGACGGAGCTCTGCGCGGGCGATCTCCACGAGCGGCTCCCATACGACGACGAGACCGGCGCGGTGACGTGGGCCGCTGGGCTCACGGGGTCGGGGCAGATCGTGGTCTGGGCGGGCCAAGAGATGACGCTCCGCGATCCGCGCACCCTGCGCGTCACGCAGCGCTCCCGGCCGCCGCTCGGCGCGGTGGAGTGCTACGAGGACGGGTGCATGCTGCAGGCGGTCCCGTTCGGCCGCGGCACGCTCGTCAGCGTCGAGTCGACCTGGCTCTTCCCACCGCGCGGGCGGCCGAGCCGGCTCGGCGCCGAGGATCGCTTCGAGCGCGTCGCGGCGGTCGCGGGCGAGCGCGCGCTGCTCTGGGGCGACGAGGCGCGCATCGTCGACCCGAGGGGCCGCACCGTCCGCGAGGTGGGCATGGGGACGGCCGTCTTCGAGCCGAGCGGCGAGCGCCTGGCTCGCCAGGAAGACGCCGCCGTTCGTGTCGAGACCACCGACGACGGCCGCGTGCTCGCGCGCTTCGAGCTCGAGACCGACGACGGCGCGCAGCTCACGCTCCGAGGAGACTCCCTCGTGGCGCGGACCGAGCAAGGCTCGATCCTCTGGCACGTGCCGACCGGGGAGCGCGGGCGGTTCCCGGCGAGCGCCGCCGTGGCCCTGGACGCGAGCGGCGCCCGCGCAGCGGTCTGCGCCGAAGGCCGCCTCTCGCTCATGCTCGTCGCCGAGGGCCGTCGCGAGCGCGAGCTCGGCGCGTGCGAGCTCGCCGACTCGCTCAGCTTCGTGGCGAGCGATCGCATGATCGCGATCCCGTCGCGGACGCAGGTCACGATCGTGCGGATCGAGGACGGCGCACGGCTCGTGGTGCATGGCTACGGGCAGGAGCACGCCTACGCGGAGGACGGGGAGCACGTCTGGGCGAGCCCCGCGCTGCTGCCGCGTCTCCGCTGGCGAGCCGGCGGCCCCATCGCCGAACCAGAGCTCGCGCCCGCGACACCCCGCGCGGATCCCGAGCTGTTACGCCGCTTCTTCAGCTCGCCCTGAGCACCCGCACCACTAGTCGATGCACACCGTCGCGGAGCCCGAGGCGCCTCGGCGGCTCTCGTCCTCACACTCGTAGCCCCGACGACAGTCCTCGTCGAAGTTGCAGAGCAGCAGGCACACGCCGCCCATCTTGTCGATGCAAGCCGTCCCGGAGGGGCAATCCGCGTCGTTCCTGCAGACCACGGAGCAGGTGCCGTCCGGGAAGTCACCGCCCGTCAGGCAGCGCGAACCGCCCGCGCAGTCGGCGTCGCCGGAGCAAGCGCCTCCGACCACGTCTCCCTCGTTGCCCACCCCCGAGCTGCAGCCGAGCGCCGTCGACAACACCAACCCCGCGACGAACAAGAAGTGCTTCATGGCGAAGAAGGTGACGAACCCGCCACGACGTCGTCAAGCAACCTTCGCCGCGTGTCAGGCGAAGAAGCGGCGGACCTCCATCTCGATGACGTCGATCGAGTCGGCGAGCGCATGATCGTCGTCCAGCTCGACGAGGGTGACCCGCGGGCGCGTGCGCGCGTAGTACCGCGAGAACGCGAGGGGGACGACCTCGTCCCGGCTGCCGTGCAGGATGAGGGTCCGGCAGGGGACCTCGGGTTCGGCGACCTCGGCGCACGACTCCTCGAAGAAGGCGTAATGCAGCGCGACCGGGGTGCCCGTCGCGTCCGGCACCATCATCGAGCCGTCACGTGCCCACGCCTCCATCGCGGCGGGGCCGAAGCGCTCGGGCCAGCGCTCGCAGAGCCGAAAGCCGGGGCAGAGCAGGACGAGCCGATCGACGCGCGTCGGCCGGAGCTGCGCCCACCGCGCCGCGAGCCACCCGCCCAGGCTCGACCCGATGAGCCGCCAGGGCTTCGCGGTGTCCCCGAGCCCATCCATCGCGTCCAGGTGCGCGAGCATGGCGGCGTGGCTGAGCGCGCCGAAGCTCGGACGGTTCAGATCGGGCAGCCAGAGCTCGATCCCGCTCCGCGCGAAGCGGTCGCGTAGCGCGGTCCCTTTGTGGGCATTCGCGCTGGACGCGAAGCCGTGGAGGTAGGCGTATCGGTACGAGGGATCCATCGGGCCGCACTCTACCTCACTCGACGGCGCATCCCGGCGTCGGCGGGCGCCGCGCCAACGCCGCGGCCTCCCCTCACGTGGTTCGAGCCCCGCTCGTCGGGTTGGGGTACTACCGCCGTCGGAGCACCCGGAGGAGGTCCCCCACCGTCCGATGGGCCTCGAGCGGGTGCCTCAACGGAACGCTCGCGTCCACCTCGTAGTGGTTCCGGCGCCCTCGTCGTTCGCGCTGGAGCACCCCAGCGTCCTCGAGCTCGCCGAGGATGCGCTGCACCGCCCGCTCGGTGATGCCCACCTCGTCGGCGACGTCTCGGACGCGCACGTCCGAGTCGCGCGCGACGCAGAGCAGCACGTGCGCGTGGTTGCTGAGGAAGGTCCAAGCCGAAACGCCCTCGTCGCTCACGGTGAGCCAATCATGAGGCCATATTCACGTAATCGCAATCCGGATTTTTATTTCTGGTATTGACGTTCCGGAATCCCGAGCCACATTTCGGCGCGATGGCGACCGTCGACGCGCGCTGGCTCTCCGAGCGCCTGCTCGACCTCCTCGGCGTGCCGCCGGAGGAGGTTGCGCCCGAAGAGCCCGTCGACGGGCCCCTCACTCTGGAGCAGCTCCGGCCCCAGCTCCCCGTCCGGCTCCATCGCTTCGACGCGCCCCTCGAGGTCGCCGTCGAGGGCATCCAGCCCCGACGCCCCCTCCTCGTCCTCGACGCCGATCACCACCCCGTCATCCTGGCCGAGCGCGTCGGCAGCTTGATCGCCGTCGAGGACCTGAGCGGGGGGCGCACTTGGCTCGAGCTCGACGCGCTGGCGCGGCGCATCGGCGTCGGCGACCCGCGGCGCGAGATCGGCGTCCTCTCCGTCGAGCCGCGCGAGAAGCGTCGCGACTATGCCACCGCGCTCGCCCCGTGGCGGGAGGCGGGCGCGATCCTGCGCGGCGACACCGGCGACTTCGGCGCCATCATCGTCTACGCGGTCGGCGTCGGCATCCTCTCGCTGACGATGCCGCTCGCCGTGCAGATGCTGGTGAACGCCGTCGCGTTCGGCACGGTCCTGCAGCCGATCGTCGTGCTCGCGCTCCTCCTCGGCGGAGGCTTGTTCTTCGCCGCGGCGCTGCGGGCCCTGCAGACGTGGGTGGTGGAGGTGGTCCAGCGCCGCCTCTTCGTCCGCATCATCGGCGAAGCGGGCGACCGCATCGTGCACGCGCACGCGAAGGCCTTCGACAAATATCACGGGCCGGAGCTGCTCAACCGAGTCTTCGACGTCTTCTCGGCGCAGAAGGCCATCGCCTCGCTGCTCTTGCAGGGCGTGGAGGCCGTCCTCACCGCGCTCTTCGGACTGCTCCTCCTCGGGCTCTACCACCCGGTCCTGCTCGGCTTCGGCTTCGCCATCCTGGTCGGCGCGGCCGTCGTCTTCGTCGCGCTCGGGCGCGGGGCCACCCGCACCACGCTCGCCGAGTCGTCGGCCAAATACGCCGTCGCGCAGCAGCTCCAGGAGATGGCGCAGCACTTCCACGCCGTGAAGATGTCGGGCGGCGGGGAGCGCGCGATGCAGCGGCTCGACCAGCTCGCGGGCGAGTGGCTGCGGAGCCGCGCGGGCCATTTCCGGATCGTCTTCCGGCAGATTTTGGGTGGCCTGGGCCTGCAGGTGCTCGCCTCGTCCGTGCTCCTCGGGCTCGGCGGCTGGCTCGTCATCGAACGCGAGCTGAGCATCGGTCAGCTCGTCGCGGCCGAGATCGTCGTGACCGCCGTCGTCAGCTCGCTCAGCAAGCTCAGCTCGAAGCTCGAGACCGTCTACGATCTGGTCGCGGCGGCCGACAAGCTCTGGAAGGTGCTGCACCTCCCCACCGAGCGCACCGACGGCGCTCCACCCCCGGCCGCCTCGGGCGCGACCCGGGTGGAGATCACCGGCCTGACCACGCAGGGCAGCGAGGTCTCGGGCCTCGACCTCGAGGTGAGCCCCGGCGACGTGCTCGCGATCACGGGCGCCGCGCGCGCGGCCTCGGCCGTCGTGGAGCACGTAGTCGGTTTCCGCGAGCCCCAGAACGGCGTCATCCGCATCGACGGTTTCGACCTCCGCGACGCGAACCTGCGCATGCTCCGCGAGCGCGTCGCCGTCGTCCGTGACGCGGAGGTCTGGCCGACGACGATCCTGGACAACGTGCGCGCCGTGGGTCGCACGGTGACCGTGTCGGAGGTCTGGAAGGCGCTCGAGCTCGTCGGGCTCGCCGGCATCGTCCGCAAGCTGCCCGAGGGCCTCCACACGCTGCTCGTGTCGAACGGTCAGCCGCTCCCGCGGCTCGGTGGGATCCGCCTCGGCCTCGCGCGTGCGTTGGCGGCGGATCCGGGGCTGCTGATCATCGACGGCGCGCTCGATGGCTTCCCCCCGGGCGAAGCGGGCAACCTGCTCGATCGGCTCGCGCGAGGGCGCACCATCATCCTCGTCACCACGAGCCCCGAGCTCGCCGACCGCGCGACCCGGCGCGTCACGCTCCGCGCGGAGGTGCGCTCATGAGCGCCGCCACGAAGCTCCGCCCCGGGCCTCGCAACCCGGTGCAGCTCCGGTTCCTTCCGTCGTCGCGGCTCGTGCCGCCGTCGAAGCTGCCGCGAAAGGTCGCCCGCAACCTCGTGATCGCGTTCATCGCGTTCATCACGTTCCTCGCCCTCGCCCCGTGGCAACAGAACCTCCCCGGCACGGGTCAGGTCATCGCCTACACCCCCGACGACCGCCCGCAGGCGCTCGAGGCGACGATCTCGGGGCGGGTCCTCCGCTGGCACGTCATCGAGGGGCAGACGGTGGCGGAGGGCGAGCTCATCGTCGAGCTCGCCGACAACGACCCTCAGCGGCTCGAGCGCATCGAGATCGAGCGCGACGCGGCGACGGCGCGGCTCGGCGCCTACCAAGAGAAGGTGCGCGCCTATCGCGACCGTCTGGACGCGTTGCGGCGCTCCCAGACCGCGCAGATCGACGCCGCGTCGGCCTCCGTGCGGATCGCGCGCGAGAACCTGCAGAGCCGCGAAGAGCTGATGGCGGCCGCGGAGGCCTCCGTCGAGATGGCGCGCGTGCAGCGCGAGCGCCTCGACCGCCTCGCGGGGCGCGGGCTCGCCTCGCAGCGCGACCGCGAGCTCGCCGAGCTCTCCGACACGAGCTCGGCGGCCGCGCTCGCGTCCGCTCAGGCCCAGCTCCGAGCCGCCCAGCAGGCCGTCACCAACGAGCGCGCGTCGCTCGAACGCGTGCGCGCGACGACCGAGGCGGATCTCCGCAGCGCCGACGCGATGCTCCGCTCCGCCGAGACGGAGGTCGAGTCCGGTCGGCAGGCGCTCGCGGTGATCGAGTCTCGCCTCGCGCAGCAGCAAGCCCAAGAGGTCCGCGCGCCGCGGGCGGGCATCATCCATCGGGTCTTCGCTCAACAAGGCGGCGTACAGGTCTCGCGCGGCCAGGTCCTCGCGACGTTGGTGCCGTTCACGCAGACCCGCGCGGTCGAGCTGCTGGTCGACGGCAACGACGCCGCCCTCATCACCCCCGGCCGCCACGTCCGCCTGCAGTTCGAGGGGTGGCCCGCGATCCAATTCACGGGTTGGCCGAGCGTCGCCGTCGGGACCTTCGGCGGGCGCGTCTCGTTCGTGGACCCCGCCTCGGACAACCGAGGCGACTTCCGAGTCGTCGTCATTCAGGACCCGGACGACGAGCCCTGGCCCGAAGCGCGCTTCTTGCGCCAGGGGACACGAGCCAAGGGCTGGGTGATGCTCGACGAGGTCCGCGTCGGCTTCGAGGTCTGGCGACGCCTCAACGGCTTCCCGCCGAGCTTCGACCGCGCCCCCGACGCGAGCACCCCCTATCGTCCGGCGGGGCCATGACGAGGCTGGACGTCCACCGCACGGGTCGCCTCGCGCGCGCGGCCGCCACCCTCGCGCTGCTCCCGTTGCTGGCGCCCACCCCGGCGGCCGCCCAGCCGCTGACGCCCGACGCCGTCCTCGCTTCGTCGGAGCGGCACCACCCGCGGGTCATCGCCGCGCTGCTCCGAGAGGAGGTCGCAGAGGCCGAGCTGCTCGCCGCGCGCGGCGGCTTCGACCCGCACCTCGCCGCGGTCGGCGCCGCGCGCACGGGTGGCTACTACGAGCTGCGTCGCCTCAACGCCGAGCTCCGACAGCCGACGCCGATTTGGGGCGCCGAGGTCTACGTCGGCTATCGCCTCGGCCTCGGCGTCGACCCGAACGATCGTTACCCGACCTACTACAGCGACCAGACACTCGACGCCGGTGAGCTGCGAGTGGGTCTCTGGGCCCCGCTCTGGCGCGACGGCCCGCTCGACGCCCGACGCGCCGAGCGAAGCCGCGCGACGCACCGCCTCGAGGCGGCAGGCGAACGCCGCGAAGCCGTCGGCCTCGAGCTGCGTCAGCACGCGCTCGGGGCGTATTGGACGTGGGTGGCCGCCGGACGACGCGTCGCGGTGGCCGACCAGCTCCTCGCGCTCGCCGAGACGCGCCTCACGCAGACGCGCGGGCGCGCCGACGACGGCGCGATCGCGCCCGTCGACGCGCTCGAAGCCGAGAACGCCGTGCTCGCGCGTCGAGGGCTGCGCCTGCAGGCGCAGCGTGGCCTCGAGGCGAGCGCGCTCTTGCTCGGCCTCTTCCACCGCGATCGGGCGGGGGAGCCCGCGCCGCCAGCCCCGAGCGCGCTCCCCACCGACCTGCCGCTGCCGCCGCCGATCGAGGACGCGCGGGTGGCCGAGGGCGCCGTGCTCAGCTGTCACCCGCGCCTGCGCGCGGTGCGCGCGGCGCTCCGCGCGATCGAGGTCGACCGCGATCTGGCGCGCGCCCAGCGCGGACCGCAGCTCGACGTCGGCCTCGAGGTCTCCCGGGACTTCGGGCAGGGCCCCGTCACGCTGCAAGGGACCGTCTTCGAGTCGCGCGTGCGTTTCTCGATGCCCCTCCTGATGCGCACCCCGCGCGGTCGCCTCGACGCGGCGGAGCAGCGCCTGAACGCCGAGCGCGAGGAGCTGCGCCTGCTCGAGGACTCGCTGCGCCTCGAGCTCGAGGACGCCGTCTCGCAGTGGAACGTCGCGCGCGATCGCTTCGAGGTCGCGCGCGAGCGCCTCGGGATCACGCAGCGCCTCGCGGAGGCCGAGCGCGAGCGCTTCGAGGCCGGCGCGACCGACCTGCTCTTCGTCAACCTCCGCGAGCAGTCCATGGCCGAGGCCGAGGTTGCGCTCGTCGACGCCGCCGCCGAGCTCTGGCTCGCGCGCGCGCGTTGGGACGCGCTCACCATCTGCGCCCGCGAGCGCTGAGGAGCTCGCCCTCTCGCCGGCCGCGGCGGCTTTCGCTGGCCTCGCCGGGGCGCTCGCTCTACGCCTCCAGGATGAAGCGCGCGTTCGCCGTCCTCGCCCTGCTCGTCGGCGCCTCGTTCGGCTACGTCGCCGTCCGTGTAGGCCTCCAAGGCACTGGGGCCCAGGCCCCCGTCGGCGTCGACGTCCTCGAGGGCCGCGTCGCGGCGCCCCAGGGCGCCGAGCTCATCGACTCGCCCGTCGGCGAGCCCTTCCTCTACGGCGAGATCCGCCTGACCAAGGGGGGCTCGCGCGCCGTCGACACCTCGTGGCGCAGCGTCGTCGGCAGCCCCACCATCGAGATCGACACGGGCGGACGCCGCATGCCGGTGCGCCTTCCGCATCCGGAGCGGTGGCGGAGCGCGGCCCCGCCCACCTTCGAGGAGGTGCGCTCGCTCGAGGGCCTGCCGCACGTCGACGGCGTGGACGGCGTCGATCGGCTCGGGCCGCCCCCCTACCTGCTGATCGTGACGGCGGTGCGCCCCGGCGACGCGATCATCGCGCGCGCGGGCGCCGACGAAGCGAGAGACGTCCACCTCGGCACGCGCGAAGAGATCGAGGCGTGGGTCGTCGCCCACGAGCGAGGCCGCTGGCCGATCGTGGGGCTGATGGGGCTCATGGCGATCGTCTCGCTCGGGCTCGGCGTCCGTGGGCTCGGCGGGAAGTCGGCCTGACGGAACGCGAAGGGGTCATGGCGCGGGCTCCCGCAGCTCGAGCGCGAGGAGCGTGAGCACCACGAGCTGCGCGACGAGGCCGAAGCCCGGCGGCTCGCTCCAGACCCGGTCGGTGGCCCACACGTCGAGCGGCGCGTAGGTCCCGAGCGCCCACGCGCTCCACACGGTCGTGGCGAGGCGTAGCCGACCGCCGACGTCACGCACCGCGAGCTCGAGGGGGAGGACCCAGAGCAGGTACCAGGGGTGCATCTGCGGCGCGAGGAGCAGCACCGCGAGCACGAGCGCCCGTAGCGCGACGGCGGCGTCGAGGCCTCGCCGGACGCGCCGCGCCAGCATGAACGCGAGCCATACGGCGAGCAGCAGCGCGACCGCGCGCGCGACCAACGACGCCGCGACGTGCGCCTCGAAGACGGCGACGTCGTGCACCGGCTTCTTCTCGGCCGTGAAGGACGCGCGCGGATCGAGCGGGCGGCCTGCGAGGCGCGAGAGCACGGGCCGCAAGGCGTCGACGCGCACCCTCCCCGCGTGGTCGCCGGCGACGGCCACGAGCGCTCGCTCGGCGCCCGAGGCCAAGAGCAAGTGCACCCCCGCGTTCCCCGACCACCGCCGCGCGTAGTTGCCGAAGCCACCCGGCACCCCGGAGCCGTCGCCCGCGCGCGTGAGCGGCCAGGCGATCAGCGCCGCCAACGCCAGCGCGAGCAGGAGCGCGCGGCGGTCCCGCGCCACGAAGGGCAACGCGACGAGGCCGACGAGCTTCACCGCCGCGGCGGCCATCGCGAAGACGGTTGCTCGCGGGAGGCGACGCTCGACGAGCGCGACCCCGGCGCCGAGGAGCGCGAGCCCGACGAAGACGTCGACGTGCCCACCGAGCGCCGACTCGGAGAGCGCGAGCGGGTTGAGCGCCCACGCGGCGTCGCTCCCGGTCGGGCCTCGGCGTGCGAGCACGAGCGCGACGACGAGGTGGCCGAGGAGCGCGAGCGCCCGCGGGCCCGCCGGCCCGTCCGTGAGCGCGCGCCCGAGCAGGAAGAGGAGCTGCGCGCCGGCGGGGTAGACGGTGGGGATGTCCGGGTGGTTGACGTTCGCCCAGCTCGCGTCGCGGAGGGACGCGAGCTGGGCGTCGCTCGGCGCGAAGGCGTAAGGGTCGAGGCCCGCGGCGGCCACCTTGGCGTCCCAGAGGAACCGGTAGAGATCGTCGCTCAGCGCGCCTGGCGCGAAGACCAACGGCGCCCCGGCGAGGGCCGCGAGCCAGGCCACCCCGCGCGGGGACCGCCGCCCGAGCGCGATCGGCGCGTAGGGGATGAAGGCCGCCGCCAAGGCGAGCGCGACGCTGGACGGGGGCGCGCGGAGGTGCGCGAACGCCGCCGCCCCCAGCATCGCCACGAGCCAAGCGACGACGCAGACGACGAGGGCGCGCGAGGTGCCTCGCTCGGCGGCGCCCGCGTCGTCACTCATCGAGCGTGAAGCGCAGCACCTCGACGCGCTCGTTCGGCGTGAGCGTGTAGGTCCACGTCCCATAGCGCCGCCCGCCGATCGTGACGGAGAGGACGGCGGTGGTGGCGCCGGCCTGGGGGCTGCACTCCATCAGGTAGTGGAGCGCGACGACGTACTGGCCCGGGGGCGGGCGCGTCGTGAAGCGGAGGCTCTCGACGCGAGCGGCGGGGTCGCTCGGCTCGCCGCAGCGGCCGCGGCCGGCGTGCTGCAGCTCGGCGCCGCTCTCGCTCGTCGGGCTCTGGAAGCTGACGATCTCTCCCGAGGGCTCGGTCACGTAGAGGTCGAGGTCCGCGTCGCTGTTCCAGGCGACGACGACGTGCATCGGCCCGCCCTCGTAGGGGCAGCCCGCGCCCTCATCGACGCGACCGTCGCAGTCGTCGTCGACCCCATTGCACGTCTCGGCGACCGCAGCGTCGCAGGGGACCTCGAGCGCCTCGACCCCAGGCGCGAGCCCGGGCGACGCCGTCGGGGGGGCGAGGGGCCGGAGCTCGGCGCGCACCGACGCGCGCGCCGTCGCGCTCCCGGAGACGGTCGCGGTCCCGGAGGCCCCGAGGCATCCAGCGAGCAAGAACGCGGAGAGGGCGACAGCACGCATGGCGCGATGCTGTCAGGGGGGCCGCGTCCGAGCAACGCGGGGACGGTCCAAGGCGCCCCGACGGCGCTCCGTGCGAGCCCTCTCGACGCCGGCATCTCGCCTGAGATCCCGCGAAGAGACATCCGCTTGGCGGAGCTCGTGTCGACGAAACACCGATTCGTGGTGGGAAGGAGGTGTTCGACGGTGCGGGCGGCGCGAGATCGCCGAACGAAACGCGAGCGGCGTTGTCCCATCCACCATGCCGACCTACCCTGAGCCCGTGGCGACGGACCGCAGCGCGTGGAGACTGCTCCCCTCGGAGGAGGTCCTCTGGGAGGGAGGACCCGCCGACGTGCCGCGCGAGCGCATGTGGGTCTTCATCCCGCTCTTCTTCTTCGCGGTCTCGATCGTGACGTTGCTCTTCGCGCGCTTGCTCGTCGTCGCCGAGCTCCCGGGCATGCGCAACGCCATCGCGCTGGCGGCGCTGCTCGCAGCGGCGGGGATCGCGGGGGTGCTCGCCCCTCGCTGGCTCTTTGGCGACCTCCGCTATCTCGTGACGGATCGCCGCGTGCTCGTCCGGCGCGGGCGCTTCGTCCGCTCGATGGAGCGCCGCAAGCTCTCCTACGCGCGCATCCGCTGGCACCGCTCGGTGCCCGTGGTGGGGCACCTCGAGCTCGTCGTCGCCGTCCCCTTCGGCCCCTTGGCGCGCCGCCTGCGCCTCATGCTCCGCGACGTCCGCGAGCCCGACCGCCTCCTCGCCGTCGTCCGCGGCGAGACGGCGACCGATGCGGCCGGCGACTTCACCGTGCCCCTGGCGGAGCGCCTCGATGCCGACGAACCGGTGCTCTGGGGCGGCCACCCGCAGGGGGCACACCTCGGCTGGCGAGAGATCGCCACGACCGTGCTCGGTGTGCTCGTCACGGGCGTCGGCGTCTCGTATGGCTACCGCAACGTGAGCCTGCTGCTGGACCTCGAGGGCCTGGGCCTCCCGGTCCGCTCGGCTGCGTGGGCGCTGCTCTTCAGCGCGGTGTTGATCTCGTGGGTTTGCATGCTGACCATCGGCCTCGGCCTCGTGTGGCGCGGCGTGATCCGGGCGCGACGCCTCGGTGCCGACACCGAGTACCTGCTCACGGATCGTCGCGTGCTCATCCGGCGAGGGACGACGGAGCTCTCGGTGGAGCGCGGCCGGATCGTCGACGTGGCGACGCAGCCGGCCCCCGGCGGCCTCGCGCACCTCTTCTTGGTGCTCGACGCCCCCCACTCGCGCGCGCTCGAGGACAGCGGGGCGCTCAAGCCGTTCTTGCCCTCGCGTGATCCCGTGCCCCCGGTGCTCTTCGAGCTCCCGGACGCCGCCGGGGTCCGAGAGCAGATCCTGCACGCCTGACCTACGCTCAATCGACGTTCCTTCTGAGGCGGACGGCAACGCGCTTCCCCCCTCAAAGAGGGTGTGGTCGCGCTCCCCCACCTGGCGGCCGCCAGGGATTGGCGGCGGATTCGCCGCCAATCCGCCAGGGGCATCACGCCCAAGTGGTTGAGATCATTCGAGCGCGATCCCTGGAACGGAAGTTGATCCTGCCGAAGGCGTGGAGCCCCGGCTCGTCACACCCGGCGCGATGGTCGCGCTCACGCGGCGCGCGACGCTTCGCCATGCGTTCCTCGCGCCGTGGGACCCAGCCGTCGGGGAGAGCTGGCTCTACTCGCTCGCGTGGGCGCAGCAAAAGACGGGCCTGGCGATCCACCAGACCTCGCTCGTCGCCAACCACCACCACACCGCCGCCACCCCTGCCGACCGCGAGCTTGCCGAGGCCACGCGCAGCGCGCACCGCGACATGTCGTTCGCCGTCAACGAGCTCCTCCTCCGGCACCGCCGCCCCGTCGCGCGCGCCGTCTTCGATCCGCGCCAGACCAACTGGACCACGTGTGTCGACGTCGAGGCCGAGATCAAGCGC
>JAHBWH010000115.1 GCA_019637115.1 Myxococcales bacterium
CGAGTCCGAGTCCGAGTCCGAGTCCGAGTCCGAGTCCGAGTCCGAGTCCGAGTCCGAGTCCGAGTCCGAGTCCGTCCGAGACCGAGACCGAGTCCGAGTCCGAGTCCGAGTCCGAGTCCGAGACCGAGTCGGAGATCGAGACCGTCCGAGACCTGCGTGGGATGAGGACGACGATGACCGAGGTCGACAGCCGAAGCCGGATCCCGAGGCCGTCAGTCGGAGTCCTGCGGCGGCGCGTCGGGGTCCTGTGGCGGGGTCACGAGCAGCGCGTCGTAGGCCATCGCGAGCGTGAGGAGCACGAAGCGACGTGAGGTGTCTCGCGGCACGACGCGCATCGCTGGCGCGCCCGCTGGGGTGCCCGTGATCGTGCCGTCTTCGAGCACCTCGAGCGTCACGTCGCCGAGGCGCAACGACCCATCCTCGAAGGCGCCGATCGACGCGCCGGAGGCGGAGCGCAGCTCGCCGCTCGGCGTGAGCGACGCGAGCTCGACATCGTGCGGGTCGACGAAGATCCCATCCGAGGTCCAGCGACCGAGCCGATCGACGCCGCGCCGGAGCGTGCCGTCCTCCTCGACCTCGAGCTCGAGCTGGTCGCCAGCGACGATCCGCAGCGGCGTCGGGATGAGCCGAGGCGCCGACCCCGGGCTGGTCGGGACGGGCGGCGGCGCGTCGTCGCAACCGCCGAGCGCCACGCCCGTCGCGAGCGCCAAGCCGAGCGCCAGAGCCCGAACGCGCGCCACCCGCGGCGCGCGGAGAGATCGTCGGGGGTCGCGCGATGGCTCGTGGGTGGTCACGGTCCCGTAGGCTACAGCGCGCCGCACCTCGTAGAAAGCACGCGGCAGCGCCCGACGCCTTGCGCGTGTGGCTCGAGCGCACGAATAGTTCGGCCCCGGCCGCTCGCGAGCGAACGACCGACGCCTTGCGCGCGTGGCTCGGCGCGCGCGAATAATTCGGCCCCGGCCGCTCGCGGGCGAACGACCGGGGCCACGACGACGCACTTCGTGAAGCTGGGAGCGGAGGAGGTGGCGCAGGCAACCACGCGGACCTCACCCCTTCACGCATACGACCTGGCGGAGCACGTACGCGACGTCGACCAGGTCGGACTGCGCGGCCATGACAGCGTCGATGTCCTTGTAGGCCATCGGCGTCTCGTCGATCACCGCCTCGTCCTTGCGACACTCGATGCCCTCGGTCGCCTTCGCGTGGTCCTCGAGCGTGAAGCGCCGCTTCGCCTCGCCGCGACTCATCGCGCGGCCCGCGCCGTGCGAGCAAGAGCAGAAGCTCTCGGCGTTCCCCTTGCCGCGCACGATGTACGAGCGCGTCCCCATCGAGCCGGGGATGATGCCGAGCTCACCCGCGCCCGCGCGCACCGCGCCCTTGCGCGTCACCCACACGTCGGCGCCGAAATGGTGCTCCTTCGCGACGTAGTTGTGGTGGCAGTTCACCGCCACGTCCGCCGTCTCGAAGGGCCCGAGCGCGCGCCGCATCGCCGCGAGCGTCGCGCGCATCATCACCTCGCGGTTCTCGCGCGCGAAGCGCTGCGCCCAGTCGACCGCCTCGACGTAGTCGTCGAAGTGGGTCGTCCCCTCCGGGAGGTACGCGAGGTTCTCGTCCGGGAGGTTCACGTGCCACGCCCGCATCTCCTCCTTCGCGAGCGCGATGAAGTACGAGCCGATGCGGTTGCCGACGCCGCGCGAGCCGGAGTGCAGCATCACCCAGACGTCACCCGCCTCGTCGAGGCAGAGCTCGATGAAGTGGTTGCCCGTCCCGAGCGTCCCGAGGTGGCTCACGTGGTTCGACTGCGCGAGCTTGGGGTGCTTGTCGCAGAGCACCGTGAACTCGTCGGCGAGCTTCGTCGCCCACACGTCCGCGACGACGCCGGGCACGTCACCCCACGCCCCGCGGTCGCGCTTGGTCGTCCGCGAGAGCGTGCGGCCGTGCGGCACCGCCGCCTCGATCGCCGAGCGCACGCCCTTCAGGTCGTCGGGCAGGTGCTCGGCGCGGAGCGTCGTCCGCACCGCCATCATCCCGCAGCCGAGGTCGACGCCGACCGCCGCGGGGATGATCGCCCGCTTCGTCGGGATCACGGAGCCGACCGTCGCGCCCATACCCCAGTGGACGTCGGGCATCGCGGCGATCCACTTGTGGACGAAGGGCATCGCCGCGACGTTGCGGAGCTGGTCTCGCGCGGCGTCCTCCACCGCGACGCCCCGCGTCCACATCTTCACGAGCCCACCCTCGGGCGTCGTCATCACGTCGTAGTTGCGCTGCGTGTCCATGGCGTCTCTCCGTCTCGGCCGACCTCTCGTCGGTGCCTGCTGAGAGCTAGAGCGAGACCCGTGCCACCACCCCGCCCGACAATCTCGTGTTTGAATTTATTGCTCTTTTTTGCAACGCGGGGATCCCGCGTTCGCTTCTTGCTTATCTTATGGGATAGTCGAGTATCTCGTCGTATCATCTCGCCGTGAGCAGGATCGGTGCTGGGGTGGACTCACTCCGACCCGTGGAGAGACTCGTCGTGGTGATGGCTGTGGCTCCTCGTGTTTTGATCGCGCACGCGGACGAGCACGCGCACGCGCACGCGCACGTGGACGGGCACGTGGACGGGCACGTGGACGGGCACGTGGACGTGGACGGGCACGTGGACCGGACGCGGTCTCGCAGATGCGGCCGCGGACCCGGACGCGGACCCGGACGCGGACCCGGAAGCGGACCCGGGAGCGGACCCGGGCGCGGACCCGGATGCGGACCTGGACGTCGATGCGGACGCGGACCCGGGCGCGAACCCGGACCCGGACGCGGACCCGGACGCGCGCGCCTGGACTCGGACTCGCGCACGCACGACCTCGACCACCGAGCTCTGCTCCGATCGTCGCTCCCATGACCGCCCCCGACCCACGCCCGCTCGTCGTCCTCGGCTTCTACGGGAGCACCCTCGACGCCCCGAAGGGCGCCCAGCGGTGGAAGCGCTGGCGCCCGACGCTCAGCCTCCTCCAGCATGACGACCTGCTCGTCCACCGCCTCGAGCTGCTCTGCCGCCCGACCGAGGACCTCCGCGTCTTCCTCGACGACGCGGCGCGCCTCTCACCCGAGACCGAGCTCCGCCGCCACGACCTCGAGCTCCGCGACGCGTGGGACTTCGAGGAGGTCTACGAAGCGCTGCACGCCTTCGCGCACGGCTACCCCTTCGACCCCGAGCGCGAGCGCTACCTCGTGCACCTCACGACCGGCACCCACGTCGCCCAGATCTGCCTCTTCCTGCTCACCGAGAACGGCTTTTTCCCCGGCGCCCTCCTTCAAAGCGCGCCACCTCGCTACGCCCCCAGCAACGAGCCGACCTCACGACCGCACGGTGCTGGCCGCGACACCCCCACCAACGAGCCGACCTCGCGACCGCAAGGCGCTGAGCGCGACGCCCACACCGGCCCTCGCGCCTCCTACTCGATCATCGACCTCGACCTTTCCCGCTACGACCGCATCGCGCGTCGCTTCGAGGCCGAGCGCGCAGAGCGCACCGGGCTGCTCAAGTCCGGCATCGCGACGAACGACCCCGCCTTCAACGAGCTCATCGATCGCATCGAGCGCGTGGCGGAGAGCTCGCGCGCGCCCATCTTGCTCTCGGGCGCGACCGGCGTCGGCAAGACGCAGCTCGCCCGCCGCGTGCACGCGCTCAAGGCCGAGCGCGGCCAATCGAGCCGCGCCTTCGTCGAGGTCAACTGCGCGACCCTGCGCGGCGACCACGCGATGTCGACGCTCTTCGGCCACGAACGCGGCGCCTTCACCGGCGCGACCACGCGGCGCCGCGGGCTGCTACAGGCGGCGCACGGGGGCGTGCTCTTCCTCGACGAGATCGGCGAGCTCGGCCTCGACGAGCAGGCGATGCTGCTCACGGCGATCGAGGACAAACGCTTCGTCCCCCTCGGCGCCGAGCGGCCCGTCGAGAGCGACTTCCAGCTAATCGCCGGCACCAACCGCGACCTCGCCGCGCGCGTCCGCGAGGGTCGGTTCCGCGAAGACCTGCTCGCGCGGATCTGCCTCTGGCACTTCCGACTGCCCTCGCTCCGCGAGCGCCTCGCGGACCTCGAGCCGAACCTCGACTTCGAGCTCGAGCGCTTCGCGCGTCAGACGGATCGCCGCGTCACCTTCACGAGCGACGCCCGCCGCGCGTTCCTCCGCTTCGCCACGAGCCCCGACGCTTCGTGGACCCACAACTTCCGCGACCTCGGCGCGGCGGTCGTGCGCATGGCGACGCTCGCACCCGGTGGTCGCATCCGGCGCCCCGAGGTCGACGACGAGATCGCGCGCCTGCGCGAGACGTGGGCTGGCGCGGCGGGCGACGCGTCGCGGGCGCTCACCGAGACGCCCAGCGCCCTCGACCCTCACACCAGCGCCCTCGACCCTCACGCCGCGGACCACCCTCGCCTGCGCGCGCTCCTTGGCGCGTCGGCCGACGAGCTCGACCTCTTCGACCGCGTGCAGCTCGAGGCCGTGCTCGAGGTCTGCGCCTCGAGCGCGTCGCTCTCGGAGGCCGGCCGCCGCCTCTTCGATCAGAGCCTCGCTCGGCGCACGACGAAGAACGACGCCGACCGCCTGCGCAAATACCTCGCGCGCTTCGGCCTCGAGTGGACCGCGCTCCACCCTCCGGCACCCTCCTGTTCGTCGTCGTGAGGTTTCTTGCATCGCGCTCCGAGCGCACGCACGCGCGCTCGACGGGACCGAGTCGGGCCCTCCTTCAGCCGAACCGACCCTTCACGTACGCGGCGGTGCGTTCGTCGGCGGGGTGCTCGAAGACCCGCTCGGTCGGCCCGTGCTCCACGAGGTCGCCGAGGTAGAAGAACGCGACGTGATCGGCCACGCGCCGCGCCTGCGCCATCGAGTGGGTGACGATCGCGAGCGTCATGTCGTCGCGCAGGCGTCCGACGAGACCCTCGATGGCCTCCGTCGCGATGGGGTCGAGCGCGCTCGTCGGCTCGTCGAGGAGCAGCACCTCGGGGCGCACCGCGAGCGCCCGCGCGATGCAGAGCCGCTGCTGCTGCCCACCGCTCAGCTCGAGGGCGCTGTGGCCGAGCCGATCCTTCACCTCGTCGAAGAGCGCCGCGTGGCGGAGCGCCTCCTCCACCCGCTCCGCGAGCGCCGCTTTGCCTCGGAGGCCCCCCACCCGCAGCCCAAACGCGACGTTCTCGAAGATGCTCTTGGGGAAGGGGTTCGGCTTCTGGAAGACCATGCCGATCAGCCGACGCACCTCGACCGCGTCCACGTCGGGGGCGTAGAGGTCTTCGCCTTCCAGGAGTACACGGCCCGAGACGCGCGCCTCTGGCACCTCGTCGTGCATGCGGTTGAGCGCGCGCAGCACGGTGCGCTTGCCGCAGCCCGAGGGACCGATGAGCGCGGTGACGGATCGCTCGGGGAGCGAGAAGCTGACGTCCCGGACGACCTCGCGCTGGCCGTCCGAAACAGCGAGCTGCTCGACGACGAGCTTCGCCGACGGCGCGCTCACGTCGCGCTCCGGGCGCGCGCTCGGAGCACCATCGCGACGGAGCTCAACGCGAACGAGAGCGAGAGGAGCACGAGCGCCGTCGCGAAGAGCGTCGGGCGCGCGGCGTCGACATTCGGTGATTGCGTGGCGAGCGCGTAGACGTGGTAGCCGAGGTGCATGAACATGTCTCGTGGGTCGTTGGGCAGCGAGGGGAGATAGTTCGCGGCCGCCGTGAAGAGGATCGGGGCGACCTCGCCGGCGCCTCGTCCGACCGCGAGGGCGACGCCGGTCCAGATGCCGCTCGCCGCTCGTGGGAGCACGATCCGAAAGGTCGTCTGGAAGCGCGTCGCGCCGACCCCGAGCGCGGCCTCGCGGAGCGGTCCTGGCACGGCGCGCAGCGCCTCTTCCGTCGTCACGATCACCACTGGGAGCGTCAGCACCGAGAGCGTCGGGCCCGCCCAGAGCAGCCCCGGCTGCGCCCAGATCGGCGGCGCGTCGGGGCCGTGCAGGAGCGCGTCGAGCTGTCCGCCGACGAAGAGCACGAAGAAGCCGAGCCCGAAGAGCCCGAAGACGATCGAGGGGACCCCCGCGAGGTTCGCGACGGCGCCGCGCACGACCGCGGCGAGGCGCGGACCCCACGCGCCGGCCCGCGGCGCGTACTCGGCGAGCCAGATCCCCGTCGCGACGCCTACCGGGACGCCAGCCACCGTCATGAGCAAGGTGACGAGCGCCGTGCCGACGAGGGCCGGACCGATGCCGCCGCCCGTCATGTCCGCGTCGGGCGCCTCGACGAAGAACGCCAGGTCGAGCCGCGGGACACCCTCGACGAGGACCACCCCGAAGAGGGCCGTGAGCGCGACCAAGATGAGGGCCATCGCGAGCCCCGTGCCGACCAGCAGCGCGAGGTCGCCCTTCGCGCGCTTCACGTCACCCCCTCCGCGCGCAGGCGCCGCCGCAAGCGGCCGACGGCGAAGCGTCCCGCCTCGTTCAGGCCGACGGTGACGACGAAGAGCAGCCCTCCGAGCAAGAAGAGCACGCGCCAATGGTCGTCTCCCGGGGTGACCTCGCCGAGCTCGGCGGCGATCGTCGCGGTGACGGTGCGCGCGCTGCTCAGCGGGCTCGCGTCGAGCACGGGGGCGTTCCCCGAGGCCATGAGGACGATCATGGTCTCGCCCACCGCGCGGCCGAAGCCGAGCACGATGGCGGCGGCGATCCCCGGCAGCGCGGCAGGGAGCGTGACGCCGAGCGTCGTCTGCCAGCGCCGCGCGCCGAGCGCGAGTGACGCCTCGACGAGATCTCGCGGGACCGCCCGGAGCGCGTCCTCGGAGATCGTGACGACGACGGGCACGACGGCGAACGCGAGCCCCAACGCCGCGACGGTGGCGTTGAGGCGGTAGGTTGCGTCGACCAGGCGCTGGAGGCCGCCCGCGAGCACGGCGAGCGCGAAGAACCCGACGACGACCGAGGGCACCGAGGCCAGCAGCTCGACGGCCGGCTTCACCACCTCGCGCAGCCGCCTGGGGGCGTACTCCGCCAGAAAGATCGCGCCACCGAGCCCAACCGGCACGCTCAGGAGCATGGTGAGGAGCGTGATCTTCAACGTACCCGCGAAGAGCGGGAGGATGTTGAGCTTCCCGGGGAAGCCCACGGGCTGCCAGACGTGCTCGGGGGCGTCGTATCCCTCCCACGTACGCGCGCGGACGAGCGACGAGAGGCCGCCCTGCGCCTCGAGCGCGAGCTCGTCGACGAAGAGCGGCGCCGCCTCGCGGAGGATGAAGACCAAGATGAGCACCACGGCGGCGATCGCGCTCATCGCGATGATCGCGAGTCCACGCTCGGCGGCGCGCTGCCAGAGCGGCGTGCGCATCTGCCCGAGGCGACGCGTGCTCGACGTCGCGTCGCTCACATCGACTCCGACGCGCCGGGGGGCGTCGCGAGCCTCGCGGTCGCCGGAGGGGACCCGAGGCGCGCGAGCTCGGCCTCGCGAACGTCACGCGGCAGGGGGAAGAAGCCGGCGGCCTCGACCTCGCCCTGCCCTTCGTCCGAGAGGATCCACTCGAGGTAGTCGCGCGCCTTCGCGGTCTCTGCATCGGCGCGCACGAGGTAGAGGAAGCGCGCCAGCGGATAGCGCCGGTCGATCGCGCTCCGTTCGTCGGGCAGGACGGCCTCCGCGTCGGGCGCCGCGCGCACCGCGACGAGGCGGACGCCAGCGCCGTAGCCGATGCCTCCATAGCCGACGCCGCGGCGGTCCCGGCTGACGGCGTGAATGACCGCGGACGTGCCAGGGAGCGACTGCGTCTCCGCGACGAAGTCGAGGCGATCGAGCACCCGCTCCTTGAAGAAGACGTAGGTGCCCGAGTTGTTCTCGCGCCCGTAGAGGACCACCGGCTCGTCGGGCCCACCGAGCGCGCTCCAGCGCGTGATGCGCCCCCGGTAGAGGTCCTGGAGCGCCGAGAGCTCGATCTCGCGCAGCGCGCTCGACTCGTGGACATAGACGGCGAGGGCGTCGATCGCGACGCGATACACCTCGGGCTCGACGCCGCGAGCGCGCGCGAGCGCGGCGAGCTCGTGCGACGTGACCTCGCGGCTGCTCGCCGCGAGGTCCGTCGTCCCGGCGAGGAGCGAGGCGATGCCGACGCCCGACCCGCCCCCGGAGACCTGCACCGAGACGTCACCACGCGCGTGTCGATACGCCTGCGCCCAGCGCTGCGAGAGCACGACCATGGTGTCCGAGCCGCGGACGGTCAGCGTGCTGGCGGCGTGCCGCTCGGCGCGCCCGCGCGCCCCCGCGCAACCGAGCGCGAGCGCCAACGACACGATGGCCACGATCCGCGTCATCGGCGCAGCTTGGTGCGGCTCGGTGCCCATCAGGTGACGAGCGCGTGCCACACGCGAGCGGTCGCTCACGAACGACGCCACGTCGCGCACGCCCCAGGTCACGCTCCGGCGCGGGCCCTCACGCTTGGGCGGTCGACGGCTGTGACATCACCGCGATTCGCCGGCTACGCTGCGCTCCGTGAGCAACATTCACGACGCTTCATCCGGTCGCCAGCCGGAGCCGCGCACGCCGACACCTGCGCCCGTCCGCGTGTCTCCGCTCGGCTTGCGCTGGGCGACCCTCCTCGGGATCTCGCTCGAACAGCTCGCGGTCGCGGCCAAGGTCGACGTCGAGCGGCTCCGCTCCGCGTCGACCTTTTCTCACGAAGACGGCGTGCGGCTGTGGGAGGCCCTCGAGGCGATCACCGGCGACCCCTGCGTGGGGCTGCGCGCGGGCCAATCGTTCCGGCTCGACCAGATGAGCCTCGTCGGCCCCGCCATCGCGCACGCGCCCACGGTCGACGCCGCCCTCGACGTGCTCGTGCGGTTGCTGCAGCTCCTCATCCGCGGCGCGGACGTCGATCGTTTCCGCACGACCGCGGGCGGCGGCGTCCGTTATCGGCTGCCCGCCGGTGGCTCGCGTCACGGACCCGACGCGATCTTCGCGGCCACGCTCACCGTCCTGCGGGAGTGCGTCGACGCTCCCCTCGCTCCCGCGCAGGTCGATCTGGAAGCGAACCCGCCGCGCGACCCCGCACCCTACGAGGCCGTCTTTCACGTCCGCCCGCGCTGGGAGGCCTCGACGAACGCGCTCGTGTTCGCGCCGGACGTGCTGGCGCGCCCGATGCGAGGCGCCGCGCCGCCGATCTCCGACCTGCTCCTCGAGCACGCGCCGTCGCTCCTCTCGCGCGCGGAGGACCTCGACGACGACACGCGGATCGAGCGCGCCTTCTGGGCTGCCAGGCGGCGCTCCCCCGCCATCACGTTGGACGACGTCGCGCGCGAGCTCGACATCAGCGCGCGGACGCTGCAGCGACGACTCGCCGCCGAAGGCCGGACGTTCGCGGCGCTGCGCGACGCGCTGCTGCGCGAGCGCGCGCGCGAGCTGCTCACGTCCAGCACCCACAACGTCGAAGAGATCGCAGAGCTCCTCGGCTACAGCGCGCGCAGCTCGTTCGAGCGCGCGTTCTCTCGTTGGTTCGGCACGACCCCCGCGGCAATGCGCGCGCAACGTGGCGACGGTGGCTCGGCCGATCCGGATCGGCCATGACGACCTCACCTCGCAGGGTCCGCCGCGACGCAACGCCGGATGCCAGGCGCAGACGGGAGATGCGCAGATGGGAGATCTGGGCGATGCCCCTCGGATGGAGCACTTCGTTCGGGTCGAGGACATCCCCGACACGAAGGCTCTCCTACGCGTTCAGCCCAGGCGGCGACGCAGGACCGCCGCGAGGCTGAGGAGCCCCAGCAGGAGGGCCGGCGTGGGGAACCCACGACTGGAACCAGGCGTGGTGCAGCCGCAGCTGCCCGAGTAGTAGCCGCCCCCGAGGTCAGCGTCTGGCGCGCCCGCGTCGGGCATGCCCGCGTCCGGCACCCCGGCGTCCAACACCCCGGCGTCGGGCACCCCGGCGTCGGCCTCTGGGAGGACGCATGCGCCGCCGATGCACACGCGCCCCGCGACGCAATCCGCATCACCCTCGCACGTGTCGAGGCACGCGGTCGGGCCACACACGAACGGCGCGCACGAGACGCTCTCGCCCTCGTCACATGAGCCGGCTCCGTCACAGCTGCCCGCGGGGGTGGCCTGACCCGCGGTGCAGCCCGCCTCCCCACACGGCGTGGCAGCGGTCGGGTACGCGCACCCTTCGGTGTCGGCGCCATCACAGGCTCCGCCACACGCGGTGCCGTCGCTCGCGCACGCGGGACGCGCTCCGTGGGGCGCCCCGATGACCGGCGTGCACGTGCCCTCATCGCCGAGCACGTCACACGCCTCGCACTGTCCGTCGCAGACGCTCCCGCAGCAGAAACCGTCCACGCACAGCTCTGACCCACACTGACGGGCTCGATCGCAAGGGTCCCCGTTGGGGAGCTTCGGAAGACACATGCCTCCCGCGCAGAACGCCTCGAGCGCGCAGTCCGCGTCCGTCGCGCACTCGCCAGCGCACATCTCGGCCCCGCAGAGGTACGGCGTGCACTCGACGGTCATCTCGGGCGGGCAGCTTCCGGCTCCATTGCAGCTCGCCTGAGCGGTCGCGACGCCCTCGATGCATTGACCTGCGCGACACATCGTGGCGGCCCCGGGGTAGGCGCATGCGTCGCGCGTCGCGCCATCGCAGCTTCCACCGCAGAGTGTTCCGTCGGTCGCGCAAGCGGCGCGCCCCCCGCGTGGCGCGCCGGTCACTGCCGTGCACGTGCCGACCGAGCCCTCGACGTCGCAAGCCTCACACTGACCAGCGCAGTCGACGTTGCAGCAGACGCCGTCCGTGCAAGCGTCACTCACGCAGTCCGCGTCGGCGCTGCAGGGCGATCCGTTCGGGAGACCACAACCAGGACCGGCGATCCACGTCGACCGGCAGATGCCGCCCGCGATGCACTCGTCCTCCGTGCACGGGTTCCCGTCGTTGCAGTCCGCGTCGACCGAGCACACGACACCGCCATCGGGGACGCCGGCCATCGTCAGGTCGGCCTGACAGGCGGACCCAGCGTTCGCGGAGGCCACGCGGATGCGGCGGGTCACGAAGCCGGGCGGTAGCCCGAAGCGCGCGAGGTCGACCGGCGCGGCGGCCAACGTCGCCCCCGCGCAACCCGATCCGGGGGCGAGCACGAACTGCTCGTCCCCGCCCCACACGAGAAAAGGGGAGAACGTGTCGGGCTCGACCTCGACCGACACAGCGAGCCCGTCCACCGAGAAGCGACTGTCGAAGACGATCACGTCAGGGCCGACCACGTTGGTGATAGGCACTCCGTCGAAGCGCAGCTCCATGAACTGAGTCGTGGAGCACACGCTCCCTACCGGCACTGAGGAGCCGCTGTTCATGTTGGCGACGCACACCGTTGGCGAGTGGCCCACGACGTTGGTGGTGCAGACTCCACCTGGGTAGGCGCTCCCGCCCGCACACGCGCCGCCCACCTCGACCGCGCTCGTCGCCCAGCTGGAGGGCCCCGAGAACGTGTAGGGCCCGTAGGTCTGGCCAAGGACGACAGAGGGCAAGAGCGCGCCAGCGACAACGAACCCCAAAGCCACCCGACGCATCGTCATTCTCCTTGGCCCTACGGAGCCCACCTCGTGGGTACTACAGCCGGGCCGACCCAGTCAACGACACGAAGGAAAAGTCCTCCTCGACTGGAATCCGTGCGCTTCCGGTTCGCTCGGGCGACGACGCCGATTCACAGGCGCACGCGCAACCCGAAGCTCGGCAGCAACACCACGCCCCCGCGACGCAGCGACGTCTCGCCGTGCGAGCCCCACCAATGCTCGTAGGCCGCCGTGAGCTCCACGAACGCGTGGAAGCGCCGGAAGCCGATCGCCATCCCGAGCATCGGGCCCGCGCGGACCGCGAACGCAGAGGCACGGGCGGTCGGGGCACCCGCCTGCGCGAAGTCGCCGCGGACGAGCTCCATGCCTCCCCGGAGCCCGAGCCAGACCTCGTAGAGGCCGCCGATCTCGATCGCGCGAGCCGCGGGGAGGTCGAGCCCCGCGCGGAGACCGCCGCCCTCGCGGCCACCCTCCACGTCGCGGCCAGGGAGCCAGCCGACGAAGGGTGCCGCGCCGACGATCCACGTCGGCCGCGTCGAGCCCTCGCGCGGTGAGACCTCACCGCGCACCTCCAGCCTCAACGTCGTGCCCGCGAGCATTAGGCCGACGTCGAGGCCCCGCTTGACGCCATAGCGGGCGAGCGCGACGGGCGCGAAGCCTGCTGGCTCGGCGCGCTCCCGATAGTCGCTCGGCGCGGGCCCGAGGTCGCGGAGGGCGCCCGTCGGGAGCCGGACGGCGGTGCCGAACGCGACGTCGCCGCGATCGCGAGGCGTGGTCGAGCCGCCCGTCCAGGTGGGCAGGGCGGGCGCGCACCCCACGAGGAGCAGTCCCGCGAGCAGCCCCGCGAGCTGCCTCGGGCTCCTCGGCCCAGCCCAACCCGCGAGCGACCTCGAGCGCCGTCTCCACGTCGCCCAGCGTGGCGCGCGCGACCTCGCGCTCCGGACGATTCGCGGTCCTCCGCTCGAGGTGCTCGTCTCCACGGGTCTACGCGACCAGCAGACCGAGGACGGGGGCGCTTCCCGCACGGGCCGGACCATAGCAGCCCTCGTCTCGGCGTCGCGAGGCAAAGGATGAGCCCTGTCCGCATCGCGCCTGCGCGGCGCCGCGTACTGGTGCTCGGCGGACTTGCGTACCGGCGAGGATTCGAGTCGCTCGGCGGTCCGATCGACGAAGGACATGCAGAGCATATTCGAGGAGATGGGCCGAAGGCCGGTCGGGCCACCGAGCGCCGCCGTCGCACGCCATTGTCAGCGCCAGCTGGCCCTGTACGTAGAGACGCAGATACGATCGACGTCGCAGACTCAGGACACTAGGCTCGGGCACCATGCGCTTCGAGGTCGAGCCCATCGGGGTCGCCCGGACCCCCTTCGCCGCCAAGGCGGACGCGCCGCGGCAGCCGCGGCTCGGGGCCGTCGGTGGCACCCTCGAGCTCTTCCCGGGCCGCGGGTTCGAGGACGCGCTCGCCGACCTCGAGGGCTGGGACGCGATCTGGGTGGTCTATTGGATGGACCGCGTGCAGGGCTGGCGGCCGAAGGTGAAGCCGCCGCGCAGCCGCACCAAGCGCGGCGTCTTCTCGACGCGCGCGCCGCACCGCCCGAACCCGATCGGGCTCTCGGCCGTCCGCCTCGAGCGCGTCGAGGGACTCGTCCTCCACGTGCGCGAGCTCGATCTCCTCGACGGCACCCCCGTGCTGGACCTCAAGCCCTACATCCCGTGGGCGGACGCGATCCCCGACGCGCGCACGGGCTGGCTCGAGCGCGAAGGCGAGGCCGCCATCGCGGCGCGCCCCGACGATCCGGGCCCGCGCTGGCATGTCGACTTCGCGCCGCCCGCCGAAGCGCAGCTCGGCTTCCTCGCCGAGCACGGCGAGGCGCTGCGGGCGCCGATCGAGGAGCGCCTCGCGCTGGGCCCCGCCCCGCACGCCTATCGCCGCATCCGCCGCCTCGGCGACGGCGCCTTCGTGCTCGCCGTCGGGGCGTGGCGCGCGCGCTTCCGGGTCGAGGGCGCCCACGTCGTCGTCGAGTCCATCGAGAGCGGCGAGCGCGCCGAGACGGCCTTTCCGCTCCACGCCGCGTTTCGCGCTCGCTTCGCGACGACACTCCCATAAGAGTCACGCTGGCTGTGACGAAGCGCAAGGCCCTCCCGCGCGGGGGCCGATAGAAGCCCTCCACCCCGACGCGCGGCAGCTCCGCGCAAACCCACGGAGGAACCCATGAAGAAGCTCGCGAAAGAGATCTGGATCGTCGCCGCCAAGCGCACGCCCTTCGGCGCGATGAACGGATCGCTGAAGGACATCAGCGCCATCGACCTCGGCGTGCACGCCTCGAAGGCCGCGCTCGCGCAGTCCGGGCTCGAGCCCGCCGAGATCGGCCACGTCATCTTCGGCAACGTCCAGCAGACCTCGCCCGACGCGATCTACGGTGGCCGCCACGTCGGCCTGAAGGCGGGCCTGCCGATCGAGACGCCCGCGCTCACGGTCAACCGCCTCTGCGGCTCCGGGTTCCAGGCGGTCGTCACCGCGGCCGAGCAGATCCTCCTCGGCGACGCGAACGCGGTCCTCGCGGTCGGCTCGGAGAACATGTCGCAGGCGCCGCACAGCGTCTGGGGCCTGCGCGACGGGCAGAAGTTCGGGCGCGCGCCGGCGATGGTCGACACGCTCTGGGAGGCGCTCACGGACTCCTACTGCAAGACGCCGATGGCCGTCACCGCCGAGAACCTGGCCGCGAAGTACGGCATCACGCGCGAGGACGCGGACCGCTTCGGCGTGCGCAGCCAGCAGCGCTGGGCGGCCGCGCACGAGGGCGGCTTCTTCGCCGACGAGATCGCGGCCGTGTCGATCGAGACGCGCAAGGGCACGAAGGTCGTCGAGCGCGACGAGCACCCGCGCCCGGAGACCACGATGGAGACGCTCGCGAAGCTCCCGCCCGTCTTCAAGAAGGACGGCGTCGTGACCGCCGGCAACGCGAGCGGGATCTGCGACGGCGCCGCCGCGCTCATCGTCGTCGACGGTGAGTGGGCGAAGAGCCGCGGCTTGACGCCGCTCGCCAAGATCGTCCAGTGGGGCGTCGCGGGCGTCGACCCGACGATCATGGGCATCGGCCCGGCGCCGGCGATCCGCAACGCGCTCGATCGCGCGGGCCTGAAGGTCGGCGACGTCGACCTCTTCGACGTGAACGAGGCCTTCGCGCCGCAGTTCCTCGCCGTGCAGAAGGAGCTCGAGCTCCCCGACGAGAAGGTGAACGTCAACGGCGGCGCGATCGCGCTCGGCCACCCGCTCGGCGCGAGCGGCGCGCGCATCACGGCGAACCTCGTCTACACCGCCCGGAAGCTCGGCAAGAAGCTCAGCGTCGGCTCCGCCTGCATCGGCGGCGGCCAGGGCATTGCGATCGTCCTCGAGACGGCCTGAGCCTCGCGCACCGAAGAAGACGCCCCGTCCGCAAGCCGCGGGCGGGGCGTCTTCATCTGGGCTCGCGACCGCTCGGTCAGTCGGTGGCGGCCGGTCGCCGGATGACGCCGAGGTGGATGTTCGTCTGGATCGCGATGGCGCAATCGCAGCCTCCACCCGGCCCGCCGCCGCTCCACATGAAGTTGTAGAACGCGAACTCCCCGTTCGGTGTCCGAAGAGCGCGCTCCCATCCCACGCGGGCGACCACGCGGGTGTCCTCGACGTGTAGCTCGGCGGAGTACGCGGTCATCCCCGCCGGCGGACAATGGTGGCTGAAGCTCTCCGTGAAGCCACACCATCGGGTCGGCTCGATGCGAGCGCCCAATCCCTCGATCTCCACGCGGTCCGGGCTCCCCGAGCCGGAGGAGGTGATCACCGCGAAGAGCAGCGCGTCATCCTCCGCGCGACGCAATCGGAAGGTGCTCGTCACCGTCCCGTGGCGGCGGAGCGTCGAGACGTCGACGAGCACTCGCTCTCCGGGCTCGAGCAGCTCCTCGAGGGCCGACGCGTCCGCGGCCACGCCGAGGCGCCGCGCGTCCTCGTCCTGCGAGAGCAAGATCGTGGTCGCGAAGGGTGGGAGACGAGCTTCGTAGAACTCGATGAGCGGCTCCACGCCCACCCACGTCGCCTCGAAGGACTCGTCGCGCGCGGCGTCGTGCGCGGGTCCGATCGCGTAGACCGTCGTCTCGCCTACGTGTGGGCCGAACGAGCATCCGCCCCCTCCGCTGGCGGGCCTGCACGGAGGCTCGGTTCCATCCGTAGACCCGGGTCCGGTGGAGCCGCCATCCGCCGTGGCGTCGCCCCGCTCGGATTCGGGAGACTCCGTGGCGCAAGCCATGGTCGAAGCTGCGACGGCGATGAAGCCAAGGGTGGTGATCTTCATGGACGAATGGCAACGCAACCGTCGTGCCAACCGAATGCGTGCCACGTCGTGCCCACCTCCGGGCGTACGGAGACACCGTGGCGTCCTCATTCAAAGGCGTCGAACGCGGGACGTTTCGCCTTCTCGCCGCCAGCGGTTGCTCCCCGCGATCACGAGCTCAGTCGGCGTCGGAGGGGAGGCCAGCGACCCACGACACGATGGCGCAGACGTCGTCGGCATCGAGCGACTCGGCAGGCGGCATGCGAAAGAGGCGGCGGCTCGAATGCACTCGCTGCACGAGCTCGCTGCACGAGGGGTCGCCGGGGATGACGAAGGGCGCGAGCTCACGTCGCGCCGTCTCCAAGTCGACCATCGAGGGCGAGCGCGCCCCGCCGGGCCCGTGGCAGCTCGGCCCCTCGAGCCCGCACGAAGGCGCGAGCACGGTCGCGTAGAGCTCCTCGAACGAGATCGAGGTCATTGGACACTCGGTCTCGACGCACGCCTCGGCCGGCGCGCAGCCCGCGCCCCCCACGATCGCGGCGCCGACGGACGCGCACGCGGCCGCGCGGAGCCACGCGCTCAACGCTCGCCCGCCGCCACGCAGACCGCGAGACACTCGTCCCGCTCGAGCTCGCATGTCTCGACGGGCCCATCGTGCCCGAGCGCGTGGCATTCGCTCACGCGCCCCGTGCCCGTGTCGACGTCGTGGCAGGCCGCCGCGATGTCGCCGCAGGCGCCCTCGCCGTAGTGATCGTGGTCGTGCGCGCAGCCGACGGCCAACGCCACGACGAGCAACCCGACGTGAGTCCAAGTCATGAGGTCGAGCATGGCGGACATCGCGAGCGTCGCCACTCGATGCGACGATTCGCCGCACTGCTCGGCTTGTCGCGCGTCCCGTCGGCGTGCCACCGTAACGACGTGCGCTCGATCGCCATGCTCTTGATCGCGCTCGCCTCGGGCTGCCTCACCGACGGTCGCTGCCCCTGTGGGCAGACCTTCGAGACGAACCCCTTCGACCCGTACGGCGGGCCCATCGGCGTGAACCATCCGCGAGGGATCCACTGCATCTGTCGGTGCGCGGGCGGCGAGCCCGTGCTCGAGGACCCCGCGCTCGATTGCAGCATCTACGAGGGCCCCTGCCGCGGCCCCGAGGGCGAGCCCGCCGAGTACCGCTGTGATTGACGCCGATCTCGCAATCCCGTGCGCTCAGGGGCGCCAAGCCGCCCATGCGGCTGTTGGCCTCGCGCCTGCGCAGTCCAAGTAGCTGGCCCGCACCGCTCGCCCTCGCAGGCCGAGCTCGCCGATCTCGGCGGTCTCTCCCTCGCGAACCGGGGTCACGGTGCCGATCGGACCCGGGAATCCGTCCACGAAGCTCGTGAGCCGCAGCTCGTGACGCACGGGCTGGCAGCCCGGGCCGGCGCCGCGGCACTCCTCGTCGCCCCAGTCGGCGAGGAGATCTCCGTAGCGAATCGGCGGGTCCTCCGGCACCCCGTCCATCGCGAGCAAGAGCAGGAGCGGCGACTCGAGCGCCGCCTCGACGATCACCGCGTTCGGCTCGATCCAGAGCCCGATGGGGCTGCCGAGATCGAGCGGGATCACGTCCGACCCGACGCCGCGCACCCGCACGTCGCAGCGGCAATCCGCGTCTGCGTTCGGGCAGAGGTCGACGCGGAGCACGACACCATCGGGTAGGCTCGACGTCTGCGCGAGCGCCGCCGAGTAGTCCGCGATGCGGGCGCTGCTGGTGCACCCCGCGGCGACCGCGGCGTCGCCGATCGGGAGCACGTCGACGCGGATCCGCGCAGACCCCACGACGCACGAAGAAGCGTCAGGGCCCACGTCACGTCCCGCGTCACGCCCTGCGTCCGGCCCCGCGTCCGCGCTGACGGCGGCGTCGGGCGCATCGGCGAGGTGGGATTGGTAGCAGCCGGCCATGGCCACGGCGGACGCGAGGGCGAGACAGGCGCCCCCAAACCGGAGTTCGTTCGAGGTTGCCGTGGATGATCGGCGTGGAGGTCGTTCGCCGCGTAGGCGTTGGACAGGCCGAAGCCTATTCGAGGAGGTCGGCGAGCGAGATCCCCGCCCTTGGCCACGGATACCCGGAACGAACTTCGGGTTGGCGGCACTAGAACGCATGAGAGGAGGATGCGCGATGCCGAGCGGCAGCGCGAGCGCGTGTCGAGCGCGCGTGTCGAACGCGCGTGTCGAGCGCGTCAGTCGAGCGAAGGCAGGGCGGCCAAGAGCGCGAGCGACGCGATGACGATCGTGAGCGAGATGAGCACCCAGAGCGCCGTCGGCAGACCCTTGGGCGTCTCCGATGCTGGTGGCGCCGCGTCGTGCGACCCCTTCTTCGCCCCCGAGGCCCGCGCCTCGCCCGCGTCCTTCGTCGACTTCGCGTCGTTCGGGGCCGTCGCTCCCGCGAGCTCCGACGACACGGCGGCCGCCGCGACGGTCGCGGCCTCGGGGTCGACGGCGGACTTCGGGCGCGTGTCCGCAGCGGACTCGGCCTGCTTCTTCTCGGTCTTGGCGGGCGGCCCCCCGCTCTTCTTCGTCTTCTTGGCCACGTCAGGCTCCTCTTCGGATCGAGAGCGTCGCGCCGGAGCTGCCTCGGGCAGCACGTCCTCGCGCTCGCGCGAGCCCTGGACGTGGCGGACGCCTTCGTCCTTCGCCACCGTGGCCTCGCCCTTCAGGTAGATCACGCGGACCGTCGGCTCGCGTCGGCTCGGGGGTGGGCTCGGCGCCCGTTGGGGTGGGAGCGTCGGGTGCTTCGCCGGAGCCGGCGGGGCCGGGCGCGGCGGCCCCGTGCGCGTCGCCGGGCGGCGCTCCTCGCGCTCGCGGAGGATCTCCGCCAACGTGACCTCGACCACGCGCAGCAGCTGCTTGCCCGTCGCGTCGGCTTGGCCAGTCTCCGGCACCTCGGTGAGCTCCGCGAGGTCGGGGCGGATGAGCTCGGTCGTGACCGCCTCGTCGAGGTCCTCCGCGAGGTCGGGGAGGTGCGCCAGCGCGAAGACGCCGAAGCTCCCGTCCTCCCAGCCGAAGACGTCGTTGAGCTCCGCGAGCCCATCGAGGCGGATGTCGGAGAGCTCCCCCTTGTCGTACCCGATCTCGACGCGCATGCCGTCGTGCTCGAGGACGAGGAGCCCGGTCAGCCCGGCGGCCTCGCAGTAGTTCATCAGGTCGGCGGCGACGTGGACCTCGAGCGAGCCGCGCCGGTGCGAGGCGTCCCCCTTGGAGACGGGGAGCGCGGGGAGCCGCTGGAAGATCTCGAACGATCCCTGCCGCTCGGCGAGTAAGAGCTCCACTGGGTCGGCACCGTCGTCGCGGTCGGGTTGGTCCGCTGCGATCTGGCCGCACGTCAGCACGACCTCGCCCGTCGTCGAGCCGCGCCAGCGCAAGACGCCCGTGGTCCGCATCGCCTCGATGGTGGCGAGCTTCTCGACGATCCCCGACGGGGGAATACCTCCGGCCAGCACAGGGCTCGACACGCGCGATGATTGGCCCGTCCCGACGGCCCGTGTCAACGAATGTCGCTGCCCACGAACGGAAATCCCCGGCGCCGGGTGGCGGCGCTCGTGCCCCTCATCGCCCCGTGGTAGGCCTCGGCCGTGCGACCGGGGGTGCTCGTCATCACGTTCCTCGCGTTGGGCTGCGGCGCCGCTTCCGTCGAGACACGGCCGACGACGCCACCCGTGGCTGTGCCGGTAGAATCGCCACCGCCGCCGAGCCCCGTCGCCGAGGCGGAGGTCCGCGTCGCGATCCGTCGCTTGGCCGAGAGCGTCGAGGTCCTCGTGGACGGCGTGGAGGGCCGCGCCGTCTGCCTCGGCGCGCGCTGCCGGCCTGCCGACGGCCGCCGGGCCCTCTTCGAGCTCGCCCTCCCCCGCCGCGTCGCGTTCGTCGGCGAGACGCTGCTCGAGCCGCTGAAGGTGGACCGCGTGGTCGTCGATCCAATCGTCGTCGGCCTCGATCCGGGGCTCGTGATCTCCGCGCTCCCGGGCGCCCCCCACGACGAGGCGCTCCCGACGCGGCGCTTCTCGGACTTGCGCCGCGCCCTCTGGGCGCCAGCGGCGTCCAGGCGCACGCTCGACGCGGGGGCCTTGCTCGTCCGGCTCGCGGCGCACGACCCGGAAACGCTCGACGCGCTCGAGGCCCGCGTCGCCGAGCTCCAGTCGGTCCTCTTCGCGCGCTTCGGCGTACGCGCCGCGCGGGTCGCGATCGCGCTCGACCCCGAGGCCCCCGAAGACGTCGTGGGGCTCGACTTCGCGCTCCTGCGCGCGCTCGCGACGGACGCCGCCGATCAGCCGGCGCTGCTCGAGGCGCTCGCGGCCAGCGTCGTCCGTGCGCGACCAGCGCTCGTCATCGATGGAGAGGCCGGCTCGACCAGGGCGACCCGCACGACCACCGACGCGAGCGCGAACGCAGCGAGCGCGACCACCGCGGCGAACGCCGGCGCGGCGAGCGCGAGCCCAGACACGGAGGGGGCCCCCACGGAGGACGACGCCGTCACGGCTGACGCGGAGCTGCCGCCGATCGAGCCGCGCCCGCGGTGGCTCGCCCGCGGCTTCGGACGATATGGCGCGTGGCTGCTGGCCAACGACCTGCGGCGCGAGGGCAACGCAGAGGGGCTCCGGGTGATCGCCGCAGCGTTCGAGCGCCATCGCGCGCACCCGATCGGCGTGGCGCTCCGCGATCGCGACGACCCCGACGGCGTCGCCCTGGCGCTCTTCTGCGCCGACGTCACGCTCCGGGCGCGCGGGGGCACGCTCGTCGAGGCGCTCATGCCCGACGGTTCGGTGGGCGCCCACCCCGAGGTCGCGCGCGCGCTCGAGGCGCGGCTCGCTTTCGGCGGGGTCCTCCCGCTCGATCCTTGCCTCCGACCGCTCGGCCTCAAGCTGCTCGCGCGCCCCACCCGCCGGCTCACCGAGGGGGATCGCCGACAGCTCCTCGAGGGCGCGGCGCTCGAGGGGCTCCGCGTGACGCAGGGCACCGCGCGGCTCCGAGAAGGCGACGTGCTCACCCACCTCGACGACCACCGCGTCGAGTCGGCGAGCGACGTCGACCTCGCGCTCCGCGACCTCGACACCGACGCGCGAGTCATCGCGACCCTTCGACGCGACGGCCGCCCCCTCCGCCTCCCGCTCCGGGTGCCTCTCCGGCGCGGCGACGCGGGCGTGCGCTTCTGGATCCACGCGCTCCCCGGCGCGCCCGGGCCGACGTTCCCCTTCGCGCCGACGGCGCCGCGTTGAGCCCACCAAAACGCCATCCGGCTCCACCCACAGTGGCTCCACCCGCGGCCGTCGTCCGCTTCGTCGCGACGCCGCCGCGTCGGCTCAGCGCCCCTCGTCGCGCATCCACGAGAGCGCGAGCGGCCCCGCGCCGAGCAGCGCGCCGAGCGAGATCCAGAGCTGCGCGTCCTTCGGGAAGAGCAGCACCAGCACCGCCGCGCCGAAGAACCCGGGGACCGCGAGGTAGAAGCGCCGGTCCGCGAGCAACCCCGCGAGCACGCTGCCGCTCCCGAAGAAGAAGAGCTCGATCGCGGTGCTGCGCATGTCGTAGAGCCCGAGCGCGAGCGTCATCACGCGCAGCAGGGTCGCGAGCAGCGCCATCATCACGAGGCTGAGCGCGACGCTCCGCCCGCGCCCCACCCGGTCGCTGCGCCGCTGCATGACGCTGCCGAGGGAGAAATATCCCGCGAGCGAGAGGTCGTAGATGAGCGTATGCCACCACTCGTACTCGTAGCGCCCGACCTTCCCGAGCACCCAGGCGCCCAAGATCGGCACCGCGACGAAGAGCGACCCGATCAACAAGAGGCGACCACGCGCGCGCCGCGTCGGGTCGCGACGCATCTCGAGCCCGAGCCGCTCGAGCCGCGCGGCCTCTTGGCGTTGCCGCCGCGCCTCGGCGAGGAGCGCGAAGACCTCGTCGCGCGGGTCGCCGACTGGCGTGTCGTCGCGCCTAGCAGCCCGTTGAAGAACCTCGTTCTTCAACGGAGCCGCGTGTTTTGGGGGAGGCTCCGGTGGGCTTTGCCCACTGGAGGGGGTCTTTTCGAAAGACCCGAGAAGGAAGAGGCCGTCCGTTGAAGGACTCGAAGAGTTCTTCAACGGGCTGCTAGCGCGCTCGTCGCCGACGACCTCCCGCAGCAGCGTCTCGGCGCTCGCCGCCTCCCCGCGTCGCAGGTGATAGCGCGCCATCAGCGTCAGCGCTTCGCGTAGCCCGCGCGCCGCGTCCTCGCTCTCGGGCCATTGCCGCAGCGCCTCCGCGAAGCCGAAGCGGCAGCGGCCGAAGACCCGCTGCGTCCGCGCGTTCCGCTCGTCGCTCGACTCCACGATGCGATGCTGCCCGGTCATCACCGGGCTCGCCGTCGCCTCCGCGACCAGCTCCCTCAGCTCGCGCAGCGCGCGCTCCGCCTCCGTCGCGAGCGACGCCGCGCTGCGATGCCGCAAGAACTGCCGCAGCGCCTCGCGCAGCGCCTCCGCGCTCGCGAAGCGATCGCTCGGGTCCGGCGCCATCGCCTTCCGACAGATCTGCGCGAGCTCCGGCGGGACGTTCCCGGGCAGGACCGGCACCGCGGCGTCGTACGCCGCGTAGAGCATCTCCTGGAGTGTCTCACCGCGGTTGGGTGGGTGGCCGACGAGGATCTCGTGGAGCACCGCGCCGAGCAGGTAGACGTCGGTGCGGGGTGAGAGCGCGCGGCGCGCGACGTCGACCATCTCGGGGGCGAGGTAGGCGGGCGTGCCCAGCACCTCCTGCACCTCGTCCGCCATCGGCAGCCAGCCACGGTGCTTGGGGTCGATGCAGACCGCGACGCCCCAATCGACGAGGTAGATCTCGCGGAAGGCGCCGACCATCACGTTGTCGGGCTTCAGGTCGAGGTGGAGCACGCCCCGCGAGTGCGCGTAGTGCACCGCGTCGCAGACGCGCATCAGCACCTGGAGGTGCCACGCGAGCCGATCGTCGGCGTCGCTCGGGAACGCCGGGTGGCTCGCGTTCTGGAGGAGCTGGCGCCACGGCACGCCCTCGATGCGCTTCATCACGAGCAAGGGCGCGTTGCGGGCGTCCGTGCCGAGGCCGTAGAGCGGGACGACGTTGGGGTGCTCGACGAGCCCGAGGATGCGTCCCTCGCGGAGCAGCCGCTCGGCGAAGGGCGGATCGAGGAACTCGTCGCGCAGCGTCTTCAGCGCCACGTCGCGACGCAGCACGAGCTGCTCGGCCAGGTCGATGCGCCCCATGCCGCCCTCGGCGAGCGGCCCCTTCACGCGGAGCGCCTCGCTCGTGCGCTCGGCCTCCGGCGGCGGCGGCAGGCTCTTCTCCTTCTCTTTCTCCTTCGCCTTCTTCCGCTCGCCTGGCGAGACCGGCGGGCGGGTCGCGCGTACCCGCGGCGCGAGCGTCGGCTTGAGCGTGGCGTCCAGCGCGACGTCGCGACCGACGCGGTCCAGATCGAGGGAGGCCACCAGCTGCTCGAGGGTCATGCGCCCGGTCGACATCGCTTCACCGGGAGAGCAGGTAGCCGACGGCGCCGCCGAGGAGCAGCACGCCGAGGGCGACGATGGCGTAGAGCGCGAAGCGCGCCGGCGTCACGGCGGCCGGCGCGGGCGTCGCGCGAGGAGGGAGCGAGGGCTTGCTGAAGCGCGGCTGCGAGGCCCGCGCCCCCGTCGCCGCGACGAAGGCCTCGTAGAGCTCTCGTGGGGTGGCGAAGCGATCCTCCGGCCGATGCGCGAGCGCGCGGCGGATCACCGCGTCGAGCTCGTCGGGCAGGTCGGGCCGGTGCTTCGCGAGGGGCTCGATGCGCCCCTGGAGGATCGCGCCGAGGAGCTGCCCTTGGTCGGACGCCGCGAAGGGGCTGTCGCCGCAGAGCGCCTCGTAGACGATCACCCCGAGCGCGTAGATGTCCGATCGCGCCGAGGTGTTCCGCGCCGAGGCGATCTGCTCGGGCGCCATGTAGCGTGGGGTACCGAGGACGGTCCCCGTCGCCGTCAGCTTCCGGCTCGTCGCGGCCCACGAGAGCCCGAAGTCGATGAGCTTCACGGCGCTCGCGGAGGACGCGTCGACGTCTCGAAGGAGGACGTGGTCGGGCTTGAGATCGCGATGGACGATGCCCGCCGCGTGCGCCGCGCCGAGCGCGTCGCAGAGGTCGCGGAGGATGGGCGCGAGCACGGCAGGCTCGAGCTTGCCGCTCCGTCGGATCCGTTGCCCTAGCGTCTCGCCCTTCACGAGCTCCATCGCGAGCCACGGGGTGTTCTTCGTGTGGCCGTAGCCCCGGATGCCGACGACCCCGGGGTGGTCGAGCTCGCTCAGGATCTGCGCTTCGCGCGCGAACCGCTCGCGGGCCTCCCCCTCTTGCTTGTCGCGCAGGAGGATCTTGAGCGCGATCGGCTCCTCCTCCGACTGCAGATCCGTCGCGCGATACACCGCCCCCATCGCGCCCACGCCGAGCGGCGCCTCGATGCGGAAGCGGTCCGCAAAGAAGAAACCAGGGCTGAAGGGGTCGACCACCTCGGTGGGCTCGGGCGCCCACGGGTCCTCCTCGTCCTGGTGCACGTCGGGATCGTCGACCGGCTCGGTCACGCGCGCATCCTACCGCGTTCTCTCCCCCTTGCCCGTCGCCCGACGAAGCACGGTCAGGAGATCCCCCGGGAGGGGCGCGGAGAGGTCGAGCCGCCCGAGCGGCGCCTCGCCGAGGTCTGGCGTGCTGGCGTCTGGCTCGCCCAGCTCGAGCTCGAGCCGCTCGCAGTGAAGGAACGTGCGGTCGAGGCCGTAGCGCTCCTCGAAGTGCCGGTTGGTCGGAGGGTGCCCGTGGCGCGCGTCGCCGACGATGGGGTGCCCGAGGCCCGCGAGGTGGCGACGGATCTGGTGGGTCCGGCCGGTCTCGGGCCGCACGCGCAGCAAGGAGTGGCCCGCGACGACGTCGACGCGCCGGTAGCGAGTGATCGCGTCGACGGGTTGGCCGTCGATGGTCAGCGGCCGGCGGATGATCCCCTTGGTCCGCGTCACGCCGCGCACGAGCGCGAGGTACGTCTTCGTGCCCGCCGCGAGCGCCTGGGCCAGCGCGCCCACGTGCGCGGGGGTCCGCGCGACGAGCACGAGCCCGCTCGTGCCGACGTCGAGCCGATGCACCGCGGTCGCCTCCGCGAAGCCCTCGAGCGTGCGCGCGCGGTCGAGCAGCGAGATCGGAGACTCCGGGTGTGGCGTGGTGGTCTCGTGCGGCGGCTTGTCGAGCACGGCGAAGTCGGGCGCGCGGTGCGCGACCTCGGGCGGCGGCGCGGGGCCGCGCTCGAGCACGACCAGACACTCGACCTCTTCGCTCAGCGGGATCTGGTCGTAGGGCTCGATGGCGCGCGCCACGTAGCCGAGGCGCCGGAGATGATCGAGATCGCGGGCCAATGTCGTCGGCTCGCAGCTCACGTAGACGAGCCGTGCGGGCGCGAGCCGCGCGATCGCGTGGCGGACGGCAGGCGCGACGCCGCGGCGTGGTGGGTTCAAGACGATGGCGTCGGGCGCGACGTCGAGCCGCCCGAGGACCTCGGCAGCGTCCCCGACGATCGCGTCGACGCGCAGCTTCGCCCGAGAAGCAGACTGCCGCGCCAACGTGATCGAGGGCGCGTGGCTCTCGACGAGCACGACGTCCGCCCCCGCCGCGGCGAGCCCGAGCCCGAGCGCCCCCGAGCCCGCATAGGCGTCGACCAGCCCCGAAGCTGCGAGAACGAAACCGACGATCGCTTGCGTGCGCATCTCGCAAGCGTACGCCTCGCGCTAACCCCTTCGCGATCGCGAAGGCGATCTTTAACGGCTACGTCCAAGGTCACGTGCCGGACGAGCCCGGATCCCTCTCAGCGAGCCACGCGGCCCTGAGCCGAGCAAGCTCTCCGTCCCCATACGGCATCATCCGGACGACTACCCCTTTCGGGCCGGTGTACGTGGCAATGTCGACGGTCGTGGTCACCCTCACGGAATCCGACGGCGTGTAGGCGCCAAGATCGAAAACTCGCGCGGCTTTCCTTTCAAGCCACGCAAGGAGAATACGTCGAGTATGAAACGCAATGGAGCTGAGATCGTGAGCGTACTCCGCGAGCTTCGAAAATTGCTTTCCCGTGGACCCTGGAAGGCCACGCGAGACACGCGCCTGATCATGCTCCCCGTGGCGCATAACCGCACCATGCACAAAAGCGGAACGCTGGACGCTGTACACGTCCTTAATGAGCGCCTTTACTGACTTTGCCGCCGCATCATTGAGACCGAGTAAATCGATACTCATCTGCGTGATCGCTACAACGTCACCTGCGTTGTCGTGCTTCCACGGAAGAGACCCGTGAACCGTGCATGAGATTGAGCCCGGGCACTTTTCCTTATACCCAGCCGCCAAGAGATTGAGCGCAGCGACAAAAGAAACAACGGCAAGAGTCCCCTGCTTGGCACAAATCTCCTGCGCCCCAGCATATGACAACAAGGCCGGCACAAACTCCGCCCTATCCTCCTCCGACAAGATCTCGAACGCCTCAACAACCTGTGTTAGCGCATGGACAAAATCCGCCGAACCAACTGGCTTTGCCAAAGCAATATGCCTCGGATAGAGACGCGCCACGTCTACGCCATTCGCCGCAACAAACTCGCGCCTCGGGTGTCGTTTCGTCCAACTCGGAAAGAATGGAACAAACGACAAGTGACTAGCCAATGACGCTAGCGCACAAACGACGGCATGCTTCGCCGCCGCCTCCTGCCCTGCGTGCTCCCTAGTGGACGCATCAACCTTGTAAACTACCGCAGATATCCGCTCGTAATGCTTGTGACGACTATTTGCCACAACCGTGCGATACCACCGCACATCTCCGCCAAGCAAAGACACATCCTCAGCAACCTCGACACCACCACCACACTTGACGTGCAGAACGCAGTGGTACGCCTTGCGAGACTCGGGGGCCATCAGCTCCGCGGCCCGACGAATCTTGGTCAATATCTGCTCAATAGCCGCAGACGACAGCTCACCCGGGAACTGGGGAGCATCCGCCCCTGGATACCTAACGTTGTCGTTTGTCGACGCGAAACACTCGAAAACACCGACCGACTCAGAGTTGACTACAAACCGAACGCCGAGGCGCATCAAGGATGGCCATAGCTCGGACTGCCAACTCCATTCAAAGCAGCACTGAGTCGATCCGTCGGGCTGAGGAAAGTAGTATCTCGCGCCGCCATCCGACACGGATAACGACGCGAGGTTTTCCAGAAACTCCGGAATCGCCTCCCTCGGAAGCTGCGTGTCGAACTCCCACCGAGGCCCCGCAGGGCGAAGGAACGGATCGAAGTTTAGTCCCTGCTTGATCTTGGTCGACGCCATCTCACCCCGAAGGTTCCCCGCCCCGGCGACTAGTCGGCGATCCAAAGTGCGACGCGACCCAGGGCGTCATACGCGTCCGCAATATTCTCCGCCAGGTGGGTTCTCGCCTCAGGTGCGCGCGGCGATGGATCGAAGATTCCGACGGGCGGGATCCATGTATCTACGAAGTGCGGGATCCGGGGGTCCGGCGTGGAGGACGTAGTGAGCACGACGGCGTGAGGCGACGGCGGAACGGCGTAGATCACCCCCGCATCGATACCGAGGATCACCGTGCCCTCGCTCATGCGTGCGAGGTTGCCGAACGGCTCTCCTCGCAAGTTGCGCGACGGGATCTTGAGCGCGGCGAGTGCGGCGTGCGCCTCGGAGAAGGTCAGGCCCCTCCCCGCCGTCGGGGCCAGTGCTTGCGTGACGGCGTTCGCGAGCTTGGGATTCGCCGCGAGGCGCGGCCCGAGCACGTTGAGTACGCAGGCGCGCACGCAATCGTTGTCGAGCCACTGGGTGAGATTCGGTAGCAAGCGATGGGTCTCGTCGTAACGCACCGAGCTTACGTAATCACCTACCGGAGGGCGTCAACGAATCACGCCAGGCCCACGACCACCGGCGAACCG
>JAHBWH010000116.1 GCA_019637115.1 Myxococcales bacterium
AGCCTCGGCGACCTCATCCCCGCCAACCCCGATGCCGCGACGCGCCTCCTCGGCGACTACATCGATGGCTACTACAACTCGAAGAGGCGTCACTCGTTCATCGACTACGAGAGCCCGATTGAGTTCGAATTAAAGAGACAGCTCGCCGCGATGGCGGCATAGTTAAACTGTCCGCTCAGCGGGGGGAAGTTCATCGCGCCCACGCAAGTAGGTACGCAAGCTCGTCAGGATCCGAGATGTCTCGCGCCAACGGGGATACCTGACGTTTGATCTCTTCGAGCTGGGGACCGGCGCTCCGTGACGCCTTCTGTAGGTACGAGCTCGGCAACTGTTTGAGCATGTCCCGAAGGTCCGCCGTGCCGTTGACCTTGACGAAGCGCTGTACCTCGGCGAGTCGAGCCGGATCCACGGGGTCGCTGGAGCCCGGTGTTCGAAACGAGCCGAGCGAGTCGGCGAGCGCGATCGCGAGCTTCACGAGCTCCTTGCGTCGCTGGTCCGTGATCATCGCCCACCCCCCAAGGCCTGGCGCAGGACCTCCAACGGGCGTTCGTGGCCGTTGGCGAGTGTTCGCTTCTCGATCGCGACTCGGACGAGCTCGCGGGTCTTGGTACGGTCGAGGCGTTCAGCCCGCGGCGACTCGTATCCCCGCCGCACCCACGCTTCCACAGCTTCGCACCGAACGCGACCGAGCCCTGCGAACTTCCCGCCTCCCACTCGGAGGTTGAACGTCCCATCGAGGCCGAGGCAGGTGAGGACCGCGCCGAGCTCTGCGTCGCTCACGTTGACGAGATGCAATCGCGTCCGGAAACGCTCACCGGACGGAATCACCTCGTAGGGGACGTCCGTCCGCAGGACGCCAGCGGGCGGGCCGTAGATGCGTCGACCGGCTGCCTTGCGAGGTTGAAATGGATGGGGGAGGCGCGCGATGCCCAATGCGGGTTCACCCGCCACGGGGAGCGCGTCATCGAAGCCAACCCGCGCTGCGAGGGCGGACTTCGCGCGGTCGTCTGCGTAGCCGAACAGGTCGCCGACTGCGGTCGACGCCACGTCGCGATCGTCGGGGGCACCTCCGCCGAGCAGGAGCTCGGCGACGTTTCGTACGGCGCCCTTGAGGGACGCCCCGGGGATCACCGGAACGAAGTCGCCGTCGTTGCTGATGGAGACGGTCGTCCCTCGCACGATCTCCTCGTACAACACGGGGGCGCCGCTGCCGACGTGGACGGCGTCGATGGTCACGAGGTCGAGCGAAATCCATCCCGACAATCGGTCCGGCGCGAGTCGGTGATGCCGGCGGTCGTCCGAGCGTCCCGCAGGCGCGAGCTTCGTCGCCGCGGCAGGGGTCGCTCGGTAGTTCGAGGGCGGCGGCGTGCGGTCCGGCGGACCACCGCGTCCAGGCCTCATGCGACACCTCGTGAGCTCCGGAGGAAAGGCCACGCCGTTTCCGTGATGCGGTCGAGCCCGCGACGACAGGAGTCAGCTCCCTCCCAGACGAAGCGGTGCCCAAGCGGCCCAACCCCTCGTCCTTCTGCCACAATCGTGGCGGACTGTTCGAGGAGTCCATACGGACCTGCGAGTCCGGGGTGCAGCGTCGCCACGCCTCCCAGCTCGTCGGACGTGGGCACTTGATCGACGAGCACGCGGTGGATCTCGACTGCCATACGGCCGAGTCCACGGCTCTTCGCCGACCCGAGTCGCACGAACCCTTCATCGACGTCGGCGAGGACCACGCCCACGAGGGCGAGCTGCCAAAGCTCGAAGTTGGCAAGCTGAATCGAGGTCTCGAACTCGCCGCCGACCACGACCTCCATCTCGAAGAGCTTGCCTCGCGACGGGCCACCGGTCTGTCGGTCGATGCTTACGCCGCTGCGAGCCTCGGTGGCGTTCGCGCGCTCGAGCGTGGTGGTGGTGGGGTATGCGTCCTCGAAGCTCGTCCGTGACGCCAGGGCCTGGCTCCCGAACGTTCGGCACGCGAGGCACACCATCTTGTAGACCGGGGCCATGGGGTGAGGATCCGCGTCCGGCGAACGTCCCCGTGCGAGCTGGTCGCCGAGCTTGCTCGCGGCCTCGTGACACTCGCTCTTGTGGTCCATCGGGTCGCAGCATCGGGCCTCGAGAGAGCGGAGGATTCGCTCGGCCGAGGACCGGACCACCCCTTTCAGGCCCGCGCCGGGGATGTACACCGTCTCGCCGTAGCGGCCGTGACGAGTCCGCACACACATCAGGTCAGGGCGCTCGGGGTGCAGGAGCTGAGCGCCCTTGTCCCCAGACTTCACGAGCAGCGGCGTCACGGGCCGCAAGCGGAGGTCGATCCTCGCACGATTGATGGTCAGTTTGTGCATCAGGCGGCTCCCTTCTGACTCTCGCGCATCCAGCTGCGGAAAGCCTCCATCCTCCGGGCGCGAAACTCCTGCCAGCTCGGCTCCGAGCGCTCGAGGCTCGGGCCTTCGACGCGAGACACCTGCATCTCGTCCAGCCGCACGCGCCCAAGGCCACGCGACTTGAAGCCACCGAGGCGTGCGAAGCCTTCGTCGAGTAGTTCGAGTCCGGCGACGACCGCGCCCTCTCGGGCATCGTCGAGACCGTCCATCATCAGCTCGAACTGGAACCGAGACCCTGCGGCGATGACCTCGTAGTCGTACTTCTTGCTGCCGGAAACACGCCCGAGGTCACGGTCGATCGCGACGCCGTCGCGCACTTCGACGATCACTGAGCCGACGGGTGTGGCGTCGCCGACGCGCACGTGGGAGGCGAGGCTCGGCATGCCGAAGATCTTACCCGCCTCGTCAGCGTGCTCCGCGACCTCGCGTTGACGCGCTGCGGCACGATCTGCAGCCGAGCCCTCGGCTTCCTCTGCCTCGGGCTGCGGCTCGAAGGGGTCGCGAGCCCACTCGGGGTTCGTCGCGCGGAAGAGCGCTTCGACCTGACTTCGGAGGACACCCTTGATCGAAGCGCCGGGGATCATGGGAACTCCGCGCGCGTCACGAAGCACTGGGAGGTCCGTTCCCAGGGCGTCATGCGATCGACCAACACCGATTCGGAGTGCAGACACGCACTCGAGGACGCCGGAGACACGGGTCTGGTGACGGAACACATCGAAGAAAAGTCCGATCATTTGCCCCCCTGCTCCGCGTGCACGACGGTGTGCAATCGAACGATGAATCCGAGTTGGCGCGCTGCGAGCTCGGCTTTGGCGCGTGAGTCGCCGGCCATCGCCTCGCCGGCTGCACGGGTGACCTTGAGCAAGCGTTCGACCAGTTTCGGATCCCATTTGTCCCGAAACCGACCGGCTTGGTAGCGAAGCACGATCTCTTGCTCGTCGATCGAGCCGGCCTGCGCGAACGCCGCGTGAACGGTGCGCATCTGGGTTCGGTCGACCTTGGCGAGGGCCTGCTTGAGCTCGCGGTCGCGATAGATCTCGAGCGCCGTACGCGCGAGCTCGGCGTTGTCGTCAACCTTCATGTCCATCCCTCCGTCAGCGCGCGTGGCGCGAAGATGAGTCGCCCGAGTCCGAGCTCGCGATCCTTGCCGAGGCCTTCAGCCTCGAGCCCAGCGAGGAGCTCGTGACTTGGGGGGTCTCCGGCAAACCCGAAGAGCCAGGCGGACCCTGCAGCCACCACGGGAACCAGCGGCCGCGGACCCCCCTCGAGGTCCGTCCAACCGGATCGCACACTCGCCGACTGGTGCACCGCCAGGATCTCGTTTGGCCGGTCCCCAAAGATCGCAGCCGAAAGCTCCCGGACGGCGTGCTCGGGGGGCACCATGAGATCGGTTCGGGCCACGATGGGGAGCAATCGTTGAGGGAGAGCGTCAAACCCGGCTCGGCGCATCGCGTCGAGCGCCCGCGCGGCGTGTCTCTCGAAGCGCTCGAGCCGATACTTCACTGCGTTGGAATCGAGCGCGGAAGTCGCACCCATGGTCAGGCTGACCGTCCCAAGGCCGCGATTTCGCTGCCCGCCCACGCGCACCGGTGCGTCGATGCGCCGTAGCAGCGCGCGCGCACGCTCATCGACTCGCGTGACGGTGCCTCGAAAACGGGCACCCGGCTCGATTTGAACGGTGCTGTAGAGCAGGCCCGGCAGAACCGAGCCGGTCCCGACGTCTCGCCCGAGCCGGGTAACGACACGCCGGGGGCTCTCCACGCGCGGGACGTAGCCTCTCGCTGCCGTGAGTGGGCGGCCACACACCGAGCATTTCAACGGGGCGACCGTACCGCCTCGCTGGAGCGCGAGCCCGACGAGCCAGCTCGACACCAGGACGTCGCGGGCGACATCTCGGCCCTCGTGTGTGGTGTCGTCCTCGTGCTTGCAGGTGAGCCGAGACCTCGGCGCTGGAAGCGGTAGATCCTTGTCCGGCCTCGGGGTCGGCGCGAGGTCGGAGAACGAGATGCATGTCGCCGAGTCGACGAACACCGCGTGGAACTCGGGCGCGTCCGCGTCCAGCCCTGACCGAACAGCCGCCGCCGCGAGGGCGCCCCGCAGAGCGCTTCCTGGCACGTACTCCATCGATTCGCGCACGTTGCCGGCCGCCGGGAAGCCGCCGAGCAGCAACGGCTCGATCGCCGCGAGCTCGACGGCGAGCGTCGTCTCCGTCCCGTCAGCTAGGGTGAGGCGGGCCTTGTTGGCAGGCTTGTTTTCCGGCGAGGGGTCGATCCAATCGAGCTCGACACGCCCGAGCCCACGGCTCTGGCTATTTCCGAGGCCGGAAACCAATGCGATCGCATCTCGAAGGAGCCGTAGCGCTTCGTCGGAGGCGGATACCTCGATCTCGGCCTCGAGGACATCGCCATCACCCCCCGCGACTTCTCGTTGGTAGTGCAATGTTGGGTACGCGGAGCCGGTCTTTCGGTCGATCCCGACCCCGTGACGCACCGACGTCAGCAGGGGCACCGAGGATGTGGCGGACGTCGCGCGGAATCCGCCTACCCTGCCTTCCCCCGTGAGGATTCCGATGTCCTGGGTGGCGACATCGTGTTCGTCGGCCCCGGTGAGGCCAGGTCGGTCTTGGCCGGCCGTGCCGAAGAGCTCGAGGGTCAGGGGCCCACCGAGGGGCGCTCGTTCTTGCCCGCTGGCCTCCAAGCGTGCGTTCTCGAGGCGAACACACGCTTCGCGGAGCGCGCCGCGCAGCGCCGACGCGGGGATCACGTAGCGTGCTCCCTCCTTCGCCGAGGTGGCATCGACGTCGCCCGCAGGCGAGGTGTGCCCTCCGAGCAACATCGCGCTCCCGAGACGGACTCGAAGTTTCGCATGGAGAGCTTGAGTCGTCATCGTGCACCTTGGAGCTTGTGAACGAGCGCGATGTCCGGGACTGCCGTGTAGACGGTCCGGCTCGCAGGACGCCCACCATCCTGCTCCGCGAAGAGCCACTCGGTCGCTCCCGCGACGTCGAGCGCCTCCACCCCGAGTGCCGCGCGGAGGTTCGTGTCTCGCGCCAGCTGGTAGAAGGCGTCGATGCGGGCGACCGCTTCCGGTTGAGATACGGCGCGAACGAGGTTCGTGATCGCGGCGCGCCCAACACGTCGCTTGCGCAGCTCAGCGGCCACGCGGAGGAGTCTCTCGAAGTCATGTATGCCGTAAGGGCGTTGCGTCCGGATGAACCGCGCAGAGCGCTCGTCCGACGCGCGGCGGGACAAGACTCCACCGGAGAGCGGGCTGCCGCCGAGCACCAGCTCGAAATCGACGGCTGACCGTTGCTCGTCAGAGATCGCTGACTTCGCCGAGTTGCAGAGCGAACGTGCGTAGTCGAACGCCATCCGCGCCGGAATCCCGCCGGAGGTGATCAGGACGCCTGCGCCGACTCCTACTCGATCGTCGAAGGCCTCTTCGATGTGACGGACGATTCGGCGAGTCAGCTCGAGAGCATCTGGGTAGTCGCCGCGCGCTTCCGCGGGCGCGACCAGAAGCAGATCGTCACCCCCAGCAAGGACGACTTGGTGCTTCTTGGTCTCGAGCCCGAGCACCCGACTCACGTCCGGGTCCCGGACGCTGGAGAAGGCTTGGTGGAGTCGATGCGAGAGCGCGGCGTACTCCGCCGCTCGTTTCGTTTCGACGAGAAGCTGTCCAATCTTCGCGCCGTCGATGCAGACGAACGCGACGCGTCCTCCCGGCCGGACAGCGACGTCGTCCAACGAGCGTGCTTGTCGCAGATGGTCGACGCTCTGGTCCTTCTCTTCCCGCCCCCTCTTCCAGTGCGCGTGGGCGAACCGTGAGCGCGCCCCGCGTTCCCGTGGTCGATCTCCGGTCTCCACGCAACGAGCCGCACGGGTCGGTTCGGGCACGTTCACGTGGGGCCGCGCGCTGAGCTTCGCGCGACGCAACGCAAACGTGAGGTTCGACATGCACCCTCCGAAGCCGCCTCGAGCCGTCGCGAGTCCGAGTGACGAAAGCTCGTGCGTCGACTCGAGCGGGCGGGGTCCTTCGACGAGCTCCTCCAGCGAGACCTCGATGAAGGTGCCCGTGGCACGGGCGAACATTCGGTCGGTGAACGCTGCCTCAAGATGCTCGACGATGTCCGTGGCGTCGCCGACCGGCGCCAGCATCACCGCGTTGCCTCCTCCGGCGAAGAGCACCGTGACGGTGGCGGGCACGACGCTGGAATCGTGGTCGCGGAGCGTTGCGTCCCATTCGTCGAGCGTCGCGCTCGCGCCGAAGATCGTGACGGGTCGTGGGGACGCAAGCAGGGTGCTCTGGATGGAGTCCGCGTCGATCGTCACGAGCGCGAGCGCGCGATCTTTGGACAACGAAGCGTGGTCTCCAACGAGCAGCGCCGCGGCCTGCTCCCTGGCCAGGCCCGCGGCCTGCAACGTCGCGCCGAGTCGACTCTCGTCGATGCGATGAGCACTCACGTGAATACCTCCCAGCCCCGTCCCTATGGGCGCCGCACACCATACCGAATCGTCGATGACTCCGAAACCACGATGGTGCTGACCGACGAATGATCCGTGCTGGGGTAGACGCGCAGGCAAGCGTCGGTCTGACGTGCGGCGGGCGAATTCTGTGCTGGGCCGTCGTTTGTCTGCCGAAGGGCGGCCGGAGACCTAGGCGGGGATGGGGAACCGTCTTGCCTTTGGAGAGCGCGTCGCCGATTGTCGAAAGTGGGGCGGGTCCTCCAGGGCAATTGGGGCCGTTTCCCTGGGGGCGGCTGAGCCTTCTCACGGCGGACGGATTGTCGCTCGCAGTTGCTGGCACGTAGGCTCGCGATGCTGGACCCTCGAGCGGGCCGCGTGGATACTCGGTTCGCGGTGGCGAAGAGCAGCTCAGATCCGAATCGAACGCTGCGTGTCGAGCACTATGAGGGGTGGTTCGTCAAGCTGCTGGAGGAGTGCGCGCGCCACCGCTTCGGGCGTGATCCGGATCCGTTCCTCCTTCACGCCCGGCGTGCGCTCGAGGCCGCGGTGTACGGGGTCGCGGAGCGCGCAGGGGCGAAGACGAGCGCTGTGTCGCTCGAGGATCTGCTCAAGGATCTCGCCGGCCGAGGTGAGCTCCCACGTGAGCGAATGCACGACTTCCAAGCGATGCGGACACGAACCAACCGCGCGGCCCACGTCCCGCCGCGAGGTGCGGGCGAGCCCGACGTCGACCGGGTCGCGGAGGCGCTTCTGGACGTGATCGCCTGGATCGAAGGGGCCGGCCTCTGCCACGCGCCTGCTCTTCGGGAGCGTATCGAGCGGGCGCGTCTGGGTATTCGAGGCACGACCCGCGCCGAGGCGCCCGACGTCGAGCTGGATCGGCTGCGGCGTGCGAGCAGGCGGCCACCTCCGGGTGACCCTGCGATCGCGCGGCCCGCTGGTGGACGTCAGCGCACGCCGTTCGTGCTCGGGCTGGTCGGGGCCGTCGCGCTGGGGTGGTTTGGGCGCGACGCTGCGATGCGATGGACGGTACCGGGCGCGAGCGAGCGCGCGGAGCCTCCGCAGGGAGCGACCCCGGGCGAGTCGCAGACGCCCCGCCGTTTGGAGCGGGTAGCTTCGGCGACCGAATCTCCTCTGCCTCATGAGGTCGTTTCGGAGGTCGTCGGACACGGCGCGGCCGATGTGCCCCTCATCCCCCCGAGCGGCGCTGACGAGGGCGTTGCATCCGAACCGCCGCAGGACGTTGGAGCGACGCTGCGATGCCCCGACGACATGATCTTCGTCGCGGGGGGGGAGCTCACCCTCGGGCCGCCTCAGGACCGACCGACATGGCCGGTGAGAATGGGGCGCACACGAACGGTTCGGGTGGACGGGTTCTGCATCGCGCGGAGTCCGGTCTCGCAGCAGGATCTCGACCAATGCGCGCGGGATGAGGTTTGTACGCCGCGGGCCGGCGCGCGCAGAGGTCCTCCGAGCGCAGCGGCTTCGTTCGTTTCGCAGGGACTCGCGAGGACACTGTGTCAACACCGGTTTGGTGAGCACGCCGGGCTCCCCACCGCCGCGCAGCTCGAGCAGTTGGCACGCAGCGACACTGGCTCGATCTTGCGCCAGGCGATCCGTGGTGGGCCCTTCGAGTGGACCAACGATGCGTGCGCCGCCGCGTTCGAGCCGTCTCGGCGGTGGGATGGGGTGTTGACCAGCCAGGGGAGGCTCGGTGCGCGGATGCCCGAGCCGCACCCGCGGCTCTCATGGCACTGTCGCCCATCGCCGGATGGAACCGCGCAGGATCAGGCCCGTTGTGTGGCGCCCCCCATCGACGGCTGACCACGGCGATGACGGGAGCGTGCGTGAGAGTCGCTCAACACGCGACGACGGTTTGCCTGAGGGCGCACGACGCGAGCGTTGCGACCTCGTGCACGGAGAGGTCGCTCGTGTCGAGGGTCACCACGGTTCCGGCGAGAAGGCGCTGCAGCTCGCGCGCGTATGCCTTTGTGATCGAGCGCCTGATCTTGGGGTCGAGGGTCGCGAGGTCGTCCGCGTTGGCCCCTCGTGCGCGGAGTCGTCGCGAGCGGCGGTGCTCTCGAGCATGTAGGAAGATCGTCACGTCCGCAGGGCGGACGAAGGGCTCGATATGCTGGAGCGCTTGCAGGCAGGACGGCGTGGCGTACGCGCGCGTCGAGAGCCAGTAGCGGTCGACGACCACATCGTCGCCGTCTGCCAACCACGGTCCGACGCGGTCGGAGAGCGCCACCACGTTCGCGGCGTAGAACAATGCTCTCGCGGTCGGGCTTTCCGAGAACGCCGCGTCGACGACGCTCCTCGCCGTCTTCACCTGGCGGAGCGGCGTCCTCTCCATGCGTGCCGCGAGGAGTGATCCGAGCTCGCGCGCGAGCGAGGTCTTGCCGACGCCGTCGAGACCTTCGATGGCGATCAGCCGACCCGTCGCGGCGCGCGCCCCTCCAGCAGGGGTCATCGTATGACCTCGACATCGTCGCTCTCCGAGGGCGCCGCGATCTCGAGCACCTCGACCCACCGAGTGCGCCCGGCGATGGTGAGCTCCACCTCGTCGCCGACCCGAAGTCCGACGAGGGCACGTCCGAGCGGAGAGTCGTAGCTCACCCGCCCGACCGACGGGTCGCCGTCGCCGAAGCTCGCGATCTCGCAGATTCGTTCGTCGTCCTCCACTGCGTATCGGACGCGCGCGCCCAACACGATACGTGGTGGTGGTTCTCGCAACGGCGGGACCAGCTCGGCTTGATCCAGGACGCGCTCCATGTCGCGGACGCGGCGGGCGAGCTGGTGCATCTGCCGTTGGTTCTCCTCGAACGCGAAGTTGTCGTGCCAGACCGAGCTGTCGCCCGACTCGCGCGCCTCCGGGTTGTCGTCGCACACGACCTTGTAGGCCGCGCGGGCGTCCTCCAGCCGCGCATGAAAGCGACGAAGCCCGGAACGCGTGAAGTAGTAGCGCTCGGTCATGATGCACCTCGACGCTCGCCGTCCTGCGTCAGCGCCGGGCCCAACATTCGAGCGCGGAGGACCAGGGCGAGCTCGCGCGCGAGCAGTGTCGGCGTCGCAGCTGCGGGCCGGGGGCGGTCCGTGATGACCGAAGGGAGCAACTCGGCGCCGAGCTCTCCAGCGAGCTGCTGGGCTCGGATCGCGACGCGGGCGAAGAACTCGAGGTCCCCGGGTTCGCTCTGCCGGGCCGCCAGGGCGTGGGGGGAGGCCGTTACAGGCACGACGAGTACGGCTCGCCAGTTGACCGCAGCACGCAAACGACCGAGCCACCTGCGGGCAACGTCCGGCGATCGGGCCTCCGCGTAGGCGAGGTTTCCGGGGTGCCAGGTCTCGACGATCCGAGGCTTGCAGGCGTTGCTAGACCAGACCCGGTCGCGGTGGTGCTCGGCAGCAAGCACCGCTTCGTCGAAGTGCGGTTGGGGATGCTCGGCCGATGCGCCCGTGGGCCGCCACCGAGGGTCTTCGGCGAAACGACGCCCGAGCTCGTCGTGGACCGTCCATCCAGTCAACGAACCGAGCGCCTCACCCAACGTCGTCTTGCCCGCGCCGTGCGGGCCGACGAGCACGATCGTGTACGGCGTGTCCTCAACTGCGCTGGTCATCGTGCGGTCCTCCGTACGAACGAGGACCACGCACTCCGCACCTGTGCTGGCCCGCCAGCGTTCAGCGCGGCGACGAGGTTCACGCCGAGATCGGTCCGGTCCATGCACGGACGCAACGATCCGTCGTGCCCGAGGCGCAGCGCGTGGATGCCCTCACGGCACCCCTCGCGCGCCGAGCAGGCATCGCAGGTCAACCAGGGAGCGTGTCGACCGAGACGTTCGGTCTTGAGCTCGACAACGAGCCCGTCGTCGTAGTGGAGGTGCGTCGTGGGCAGCGAGTGGGGGTCCGGCTCCACACGAATCTGCGCCGGCTTCCTGCGGAGTTCGGCCAGAACGCCGAGGAGGGACTCGGGGCTCAGGGCCGGGTTCCCGAGATCGTCGAGCACGTTCACCACGACAGGGCGGGAGGCCGCCCAGTCCAGGAGCGCCGAGAGGTCGTGGTCGTCGCGGCGCCCCGTGTAGACGTAGTTGAGCTTCGTCGCAGTGCCCGCCCGCGCTCGCTCGATCACAGCGTCGAGGAATCGCTGCCGAGCGGGGAACAGTCCGGGTCGTTGCCCGCGATGCGCGAACGCTCGCTCGGTGAAGCCGTGAACGCTCATGTTCGCGCGTGAGAGGCCGGCGTCGAAGAGCTGGTCGAGCCTGGTAGTCGGCACCGTGCCCGACGTAATGACCGAGATGTCCAGCTGGGGGTCTCGGTCGCGGATCGCGCGGACGATGATTGGCAAGTCTGAGCGTAGGAGCGGTTCTCCCCCGAGGAATTTCAGTTTGCGTACACCGACCTCGAGCCCGACCGAGAGAAGCGTGACCCAGGTCTCCGTGGGGAGGCGGGCGGGTCGGAGGCCGCCTGGGTCGCCCTCCATGTGGCAGAACCCGCATCGCATCGCGCAGCGAGTCGTCACGACCGCACGCAGATATCGAGGCCAGCGGCGTGGGACACGAGCGGGCGTGGGGCCGACGTCGGAGATCGTCGACGGGCGCTCGACGAGGGCGCCAAGTACCGGAAGGCGACGAGGTGCGGTCATGTTTGGTGGACGCGCGGGAGGCCAGCAGTCTGACCGTTGACCTCCCGCTCCGGGGTCGCGGGATCCCACTCTGCGGGATCAGTCGTCCGGAGACGTGGCGCTCAGTAGCGCCACTCGTCGACCACCGCGCCCACCAGCGCCGGGTCCGCAGCGACGTTCTCGAGCGTCCAGCCGGCGGCGAGGCGTTGGAGCAGGCGGTTGGCCTCGGCCCCGCGCTCGGGGAGCGCGAGCAGCCCTCGGAGCTCGTCGAGCGGCACGCGGCCCTCGCGGCGTGCGCGCTCGATCTGCGTGAGCCACCGATGCTCGGACGGGCCCAGCGCTTCGAGCGCCTGTTCCGCCCGCGCGGCGGCGTCTTCGTCTCCGTGGTCGTCGCGCGCTCGGTGTGCTCGCGCGAGCCAGTGCCACCGGGCGGTGCGCACGTGGCGGGGGCCCAGCTCCCACGCGGATGGGTCGCCGGCCTCGAGCGCGGCGATGGCGTCGCTGGGCGCGCCGAGCTGGGCGAACGCGCGGCCGATGGCGAGCCAGACGAAGCGCCGGGCGGGTTCTTCGGTCCGCGCGAGGATCCGGGCGGCGGCGCCGAGGGTTGGGTCGTCGGGTGGGCTGCCGCGAGTGGGGGAGGGGTCGTCGTCGCGGGGACTCGTGTGAGTCGGAGAGGGCTCGTCGCCGCGTGCTCCGACGAGCGCGCGGCGTGCGGTCTCTGGTGCGTGGCGGGTCGCGATCCGGAGGAGCTCACAGAGGGCGTAGCTGGCGTGACCGTCCTGCCCGAGCGCCGCCCACGCGGCGAGGGCCTCCGAGAGCACCTCGAGGGCGGCCAAAGGGGCCCCTCCCGAGGCGAGCGCGCGGCCGATCGCGCCGAGCAACCTGGCGTCGGCGGCGGTCCGGTAGCCGAGTGGGGCCAGGGCCGTGCGGGCGCGCTCGGCGTACTCGATCGCGGTCTCCCCATCGGCGTCCGCGGCGCTCTGGACGACGTGCGCGAGGATCTCGAGTCGGCGCGCGGGTGGCAGTTGCGCGAGCTCCGCGTCGGAGGGCCAGTCGATTAGCGCGTCGCGGCCCATGTGGCGCGCGGTAATGTCGCGCGCGAGCCGGAGCATCCACGGGAACGTGGACGTCGTCGTTCGGCGGAGCGCCGCGAGACAGAGCGCATGGAGCCCTGCCCACCCGATCCAGCGAGGTTCGGCCGCACCCAGGGCGGTCTCCACGACCTGCGCAGCTCGCACGTCCTCGCGGCGGTCGAGCGAGGCGTGGGTGACGCGCGTGACGAGCTCGCTGACGTCGGCGAGGGGCGCGATGAGGGGCGAGTGACGATGGGCACGGCCGATCCGGAGGGCCTCGAGCTCGTTCGACGAGTGGGGCGCCCAGATGCGAGCGGCGCGGCGAAGGAGCGCCTCACGAGTCTGGGAGCTGAGCTCGACGCCGAGGAGGCGACCCTCGCGGTCGACGCGGCCGACGAGCGCGACGACCTCATCGGGCTCCGGCCAGCTCAGAGTCCGGCCGAGCGCTGCGGCGACGTCGGCGAGCGCGACGGGCTCGTGCACCAGCTCGCCCGGGGCGCTGGCGAGGTCGAGGAGGAGCGTCAGCTCACGCCACGCGCCCTCTGGCAGCCGAGGCTGCGCTGGCCGCAAGCCGGACTCGTCGGCGACCCACCAGGTCATGGGTGTAGCCCCCACGTCTCGAGCAGGCCAAGTGCGGCGCGGCGTTGCAGCGTGTGCGGTTGGTGCTGCGCCTCGAAGGTGAGGATGCATCGGAGGCACGCTTGGTCGCATCGCGCGTCGTGGTCGGCGTCGACCCAGAGCACCTTCGCGGCCTCTGCCAACCACTCCCGGCCGAGCTGCGCGAGCTCGAGGACGTGGCCCGCGCCGCCGGGGACCGCGTCGAAGAGGCCGATGCCCTCGCGCGTGGCGTCGAGGGGGATCATCAACAGGCCGAGCTCGCGGCTGTCGATCTCGAGCAAGCGGGCACCTGCGATCTGAAGACCACGGCCGAGGCTGTGCAGGGCGGCGTGGCGGCTCCGAGGCGACGCCGGGAGGCCAGCGGTTGCCGAGGGGTCCACGAGGAGGATGTCCGTGGTCTGCATCGCGAAGAGCGCGCGGTTTCGCAGCACGAACGATTGGTGATCGTTCCAGCAGCGCGGTTGTCCACGCGCGACGAGGGACCGGTGAGTCTCGAACCTCGGCGGCAGCTTCTCGCGGCCGTCGCCCCGCTGGGTCTCGCTCGCGGCGTAGCCGCAGCGGGTGCAGATCGCGAAGCCAAAGCCTCGGTCGCCTTCGTTGAAGGAGACGAGCTCACCGGCTTCTTGGTAGCGCGCCACGAGCCCCGAGACCCCGGCAAGGTCTTCGAAGCGTCGGTCCTCGCCGCGCGCGAAGGTCATCGTCGCGCGTGCGGTGATGCCGACCGATCTCGGGTCGGCCTGAAGGCTCGGCGGCTCCGAGGGGTCGGTGGTGTAGCCGGCGCGTGGCTCGAGGATGCGTGGTGCGCGGTTGATCTCGTCGACCCCGCAGATGCGGCAGCGCGCGTCCGGGACGTCGTACGACCACGTGATGTGCTCGTTGACGCAGACGTGGAGCTGGCCGCTCTTGCCGAGCGAGCGCTCTTCGTGGGGGTGTGCGGCCCGTAGGAGCCCGCGGGAGGTGTAGACCTTGCCGCCGACGAGCACGCGCGCACCGGGCACGTACTTGCGGAGTGTCATGAAGGCGTCCTGCTTGAGTCGGTAGTGTTTGTCGCGCGCGGACGATCCGTCGTCGCGCCGGTCCATGACCGCGAGGCGGTGCAGGCCAATCGGGAAGCCGTAGCGTGGGAGGAACTGGCGGTTCGCGAGCGCGGCGATCACCGGCTCGTTCGCGAGCTCGGAGAGCTGGTGGTGCACCGCGCGCGCGTGCGACTTGGTCTGCGCTTCGCCATAGGCGGCTTCGAACGCCGCCCAATCGTCGAGCCACCGGCTGACGGCCTCGTCCAGGCTGGCCACGGTGGCGGCGAGGAAGTCGGTCCATTGGTCGAGCTGAGCGGCCGTCGGGGTGTCGCGGAGGATCCGCCGGAGCCGGGCGGGGTGTGGGCCTGGCTGGTCCGCGACGTAGCGCAGCCAACGCCGAAGCTCGGCGACCACGCCCGGGCTAGGGGGCGGGATGCCCGGTTTGGCATCGTCCTTGCCCCAGAAGGCCGGCGCCTGTCGCCCGAGGAAGCCCCCCATGCGGCCGTAGGCCTGCATCGCGCCCGTGCGATCGCGCTCCCCCCACGTCTCTCGGAACATCTCGCCCAGCAGGTAAGCCCGCGCGTGACGCGTGGCGATGCGCTCGCGATCGAGGAGGGGGAGGGGGCGTCGCGGCTTGCGTGCCAGGAACTCGTCGAAGTTCTCGAAGACGGCGAGGTCGAAGGAGCGTGGCCGACAGACCGTAACCGCGACCGACGAGCCGTCGGCGCGTCGGCCGGCGCGCCCGGCGCGCTGCGTGTAGTTGGCCACGCCCGGCGGCACGTTGGCGAGCAGCACTGCCGTCAGGCCGCCGATGTCGATGCCGACCTCCATCGTGGTCGTGCAGCTCAGGACGTTCCGCACGCCCTCGCGGAAGAGGGCAGCGCGGCGCTCGTTCTCACGGGTCGAGAGCTGCGCGCTGTGCTCGTCTGCCCAGAGCGCGAGGCGAAGCTCGACCGCGTCGTCGAGCTCGCGGCGCCGGCGGCCCCATCGGGAGCTGGCGCTCGCTTCGTCGTGGGTGATCGGCGCGAGGTCGTCGCAGCCGGGCGCGGGTGCGTGGCCAAGCACGTTGCGCGGCCAGAGCTGAGAGGTCCGCGCCGAGACGAAGAGATGAGCCGGGCGGCGCAGCCGGAGGTGTCCGAACCGAATCCGCAGGCCGATCGCCGCGCCCCCCGCGTCGGTCTCCCTCGGCTCGACCTGGAGCCAGGGGAGCTTCGCGGCGACGAGCTGCTCGAACGCGCTCTCGAGCATCGTCTCGTCGAGCTCTTCGCTCGCGCCGAGCTCCTTGGCGAGAGCGCGCGCGAAGGCGCGTCGGCGTTGTGTCGGGCGAGCGCCGAGGAAGCGCTCGAGGCGGGGGCCGCCATCGCGTAACGCGGCGAAGCGGCCCACCCATCGTCGATCGAGGAGGTGATGTTCGGCGGCGTCGTCGGTGGGCGCGACACATCCCGATTGGCGCAAGGAATCACAGAGCGCGGCGACGAAGTCGGGCCAACATTCGGAGAGCTCTGCGCGGCGGTCCGAGGGCACGCGCGACGCGACCGCGTACGGCACGTCGAGCGTCTCGAGGCCGGGGTAGACGACCTCGGCGAGCCCCAGGGTCTCGAGGTTCAGGCCACGGGGCGGACGACGCGCGAGCTCGGCCTCGACGCGAGCCCGGACCGTCTGCGCGACGGCGTGGAGGTTCTCGTCCCAGTCCAGTTGGGACCATCGGGCGCGGCCGTCCATCACCGTGCTGCCGTGCCGGTCGGTCCGATCCCACGCCGGGAGCTCAGCGAGCCGTCGCTCGGCGACGTCGAGGTTGCCCTCGCGCTCGACGATAGCCGCCGCGAGCTCGTCCAGCGTACGCCCCACGCTGGCTCGTTCGAGCGCCGCGCGCTTCTCTGCGAGGGTGTCGGCCAGCGCGGGATCATCCGCTGCGAACCGCTCGAGGCTCCGAACGGTCTGCTCCAGCTTGTCGAGCCGAGGGCCCTCCGCGAGGGCGGCCGCGATCATCGCGCGGCCGACCTGGAGCTCGTGGTTTCGCGTGAGCGTCGGGCCGAGGCGCGCGGCCTCGGTGCGGCTGTCGCTGAAGGCCAGGAGCCGCCTCCCTCGACCGGGGAGCCAGAGGCGACGCTCGTCGGGGAAGGCGGGCTGCGCGCAGAGCACCGTCTCGGCGACGACAGTGGACAAGAGGCCGGTGCCGAGGCGAATGGGGCGGAGCTTGTTGAGCTCTCCGGTGCAGCGAGGGCATCGCTTGCGGACGCGGAGGAGGGCGACGCCCGCGTCCTCGCCTTCTTCTTCGCCGGTGCGCGCGTCCAGGTGGATGGGCTCCGCGCCGGCGCCGTCATCGCGATCCACCGTGAGGATCAGCGGCTCGACGCGGGAGTCATCGTCCGCGCGGGGCCTCCACGGGGCCACACCCTGTCCGTCGTCGCGCTCGCTCGCGACGAGGAACGGGTTTTCGCAGTTCTCACAGCGCGCGATGGCCAGCGCCACGTGGGCGCAGTGCGGGCAGCGGCCCGACGTGTCGTGCGAGACCGCGCCGAGGCCCCAGGCGTGATGCGGGCCGGGGCACGCTGCGTTGAGGCAGAGCTGCATCCCGCCGGGCCCGCGCGCCAAGAGGTGCAAGCGGTGCGGGACGACCGGGGAGCTCGCGAGGCTCTCGCGGGCGGCCGCGGCGATCGAGAGCAGTCGTTGCGCGGCGTGGAGGGCGTCGTGACGGGTCGTGTCGGGCGCATCGGCGCTCGCGTCGTCTGGTGCTGGGATTGTGGGCTCGCCGTGGTCCTCGAAGAGCGCGCTCGCGAGCTGCTCGAGGGGGAGTCCGCGGTGCTCCCAGAGGAGCGCGACCAGGCGATGGACCGAGGCGAGGTGGGGGAGCGCGCGCGCGAGCCATCTCGCGGGCGCGTCTTCGTTCGCCAGGGTGGGCGCGAGCTCGGGCGGGAGCAGCGGGCCGAGGCGGGTCGAGAGCAGATCGCAGAGCTCGGGATCTCGCCGCAGGACCATCGCGCCGTCGTCGCCCATCGCGAGGGTGGCGAAGCTGGGGAGCGATGCGAGCGCGGCTCGCTCTTCTGCGAGGCGCTTTGGCGTGGTCGAGCCAGCCGGAGGCAACGAGGGGCACGTGGACTCGCCGACGATGGCGTGCACGGTCGACACGTCGCGCGAGAAGAACTGGGCGCCGAGCTCGCGCAGGGCCGCTGGGTCGCTCGTGCCGAGCGTCGCGGACGTCGCGATGGTCAGCACGTCTTCCGGCGCGCGATCGCAGCGCGCGAAGAGTCGTCTCAGCAGGAGCGTGATCTCTGCCGCGAGCGTGCCGCCGTAGAGGTGCGCCTCGTCCAAGACCACGACGTCGAGCGCTCCTCCGAAGAACCCGCGGTCTTGCGGGCGGCAGAGCATGTACTCGAGCATCGAGTAGTTGGTCACCAGGACGTCGGGCCTGGCGCCTGGCTCACCCCGGACGGCGACGCCGCTCGCCGTCTGGAGGCCTCGGGCCTGCTGGCGCGTGCGAAAGCGGCACGCCTCCCAGCGCGGCACACCCGCGGCGTTGGCGGCCGCGTAGTCCTCCGGGGTCTCGCCCGTGAAGTGGAAGAGGGTCAGAGCGTCTTGGCCGCGCAGCCATCCGTAGAGTCGGTCGACCTGGTCGTTCACGAGCGCGTTCATCGGGTAGAGGATGAGCGCCCGCACGCCGCGACGGCCGTCACGTGGGCGGCGTGAGAGGGCGTCGAGGAGCGGGAGCAAGAAGGCCTCCGTCTTGCCCGCGCCCGTGCCGGCGGTGACCACGAGGCCGGGGCTTCCCTCTCGCGCGCGCACGACCGCCTCGTGCTGGTGTTTGTAGAGCAACCGGTCTGGCGGAACTGCCTCGCGTTTGGCCAGATGACGGGCGAGCGCTTCGTCGAAGAGACCGTCGCGGACGAGCGTCGCGAGCGTCGCGTCGGCGGCGCGGGCCGGGAACGCACCCTCGACCCAGAGGCTGGCCAGGAGCCCGCCATGTGCCCCAGCGCTGCGCCACACGGCGGACATCGCGTCGAGCAGCTCGGGGTCGCCGACGCGGCAGTAGTCCTCGGCGAGATCGACGAGACGGTGACGGAGGCGATCGGAGAGCGCGAGGGCGTCGAGCGTGTCGGTCATGATCGGCGGGTCCGTGGGCGGGGAGCGGGCAGAGTACGCAGCGCGGCGAGCAACGCGAAGTCGCGACGGGTGAGGGCGGCGCGCTTGGCGAAGGGCATTGGCGCGCGGGGATCGTCCAGGAGGTCCTCGCACCGTTGCCGGGTGACGCCCAAAGCGCGGGCCATCGTCGCCAACGCGGCTGATGCGGGGAGGGAGGCGAGCTCATCGTGCTCCTCGGCCAAGACCTCGCGCGCGAGCGCCTCGAGCGAGGGGACGCCGCGTGCGGCGCGGCGGGCCTCTTCGCGCGCGAGGTCGGCGCGCTGCCCTTCGAGGAAGGGCGTCGACCATTGCGGACCGAGCGCAGCGGCGCGCGCGATGGCGGTGGGGAGGTGAGTGCCCTCGTCCGTGTGGCCGAAGACCTCGACCAGCGACTCCGATGCGTCGGGCGGGATTGCCGCCGATTGGTCGGCGAAGAGCTCGCGCTGACCGGCGAGCCATGCCTCGGAGCGGATGCTCGCGCCGCGCCAGAGGCGGTCGAGGGCGGCGTCGATCGGGTCGTCGGGTTTCGCGGGGTGGGTGGGTGTCGGCGGGGCGTCGTCGGGCAGCGTCCACCACTGGCGCGCGCAGGGGACGGGCGCGCGGGCAACGAGCTCGCGCGCGCGCGGTCGCGCCTCGCGCTGGAGCAGCGGCAGCCGCGCCACGCGTGCGAAGCGGGCCAGGCGATCGAGGCCAGCGTCCTCTGCGCGGGCGAGCTGATCGTGCCAGTCGGGGCGCCACCAGCTCGCGATGCGCGCCTCGCCGTAGGCGATGACCAGCGCGATGGGGAGCGCGTGCGCGTCGAGCCACCAGTCGCGCGCGTCGGCCTCGATGTCGTCTCCGTCGACGTGGCGCCAGCCGTCCTCGGTCCAGAGGATGATCTCGTGCCCGATGGGATCGAGCTCGTCGCGCAGCGAGAGGCGCAAGAGGGAGCCGTCGAGGGCGCAGCGCGAGAGGAGCCCGCGATCGACGAGGCGGTCGACCAGCGGCTCGGGCGTGACGTCTGGGTCGGCGTAGACGCGAGCAGAGTCGACCCAGGCGAGCGGCTCGCCGAGGCCGAGCGGTCGCCCCCTGAGCGCTCGTGCGGCGGTCGAGCCGATGCGTTCGACCAGGTGGGCGCCCGAGACCAAGGTGGGCAGCCCGCGCACGGCAGCATCTACGAAGAAGCGCCACCTCAGCGTCGCGAGGTCGCTCACGTCGAGCTCCGCGGGGGCCAGGGTCCACTCCCCGCGCCGCTGCACCGCGGCGCCGTGGAGCGGGAGGGTCGCGACGACGCGGGCGGTGGAGCCGTCGGAGAGCTCGACGCGGCCGTGCCAGCGGGTCGTGGCGTCAGGGCCCACTGGGCCAACGAGGACCCGCCCGCCCTCTTCGACCCGCCACCCCGTGGGGGAGAGCACCGTGCGGGCGGGCCGTGGGAGTGAGAGGCGCGCCTCCGCGCCCAGCCGGACGGACGTCAACGTCGTGGCGACGAGCGCGGCCCTCGGGGCGCTGGCGCCGGCTTCGCTCCAAGACGTGCCGTCGGGCCAGTGCAGTGTGAGTTGACGGTCGCCGAGGTCGACCACTCGGGTGGCGCGCCGCGCGCCGAAGCGGGCGCGCGTGGAGACCGTATCGGGTGGGGTGAGCTCGGCGTCGGGCTCGTGCGCGAGCGTGAGGTCGGCGCGGGGGAGGCCGCGCGCCGGCGCCAGACGCTGGCCGTCGGCGGTGAAGACGGCCACGGGCGTGTCGTCTGCCCAGACCTCCACGTCTTGGTGGAGCGCCACCGTGCCCTCGAGGTCGACCAGCGTGATCGTCAACGTGCTCGTGGGGGGGACGTCGTCGATGCTCGACTTCAGCGAGCGAAACGAGCCTCGACGCGAGACCCAGCGCGCCCGCGGCTCGCCATCGACCAAGAGCTTGTAGGGGCCCGCGGTGAGGCGCGCGTCGGTGAGCTCGGAGCGTAGGTCGAGGCTGAGGAGCGCGCGTGGCCCATCCCAGTGAACGCGCGCGCGTTCGACGGGGCCGGCGAGGGCGGTGTCGAGCTGAGCATGGGGGCGAGCGGTCTCCGAGCGGGCGGTCTCCGAGCGGGCGGTGCTGGCGGCCTCGAGGAGCTGAGGCAGCCAGCTCGAGAGCACCCACGGCGAGCGCTCGAGGAGCACGCGAGCCTCATCGGCACCCGCGGGACTGCTCAGCGCGCAGAGAGCTTGCCAGGTGCGCTCGAAGCCCTCGGACCGCTGTGGGCCGGAGCGGAGCGCGTCCACAGATTCGGGAGGACCCGCGCGGACCCAGCGGGGGAGCATCGCGGCCAGGCCAGGGCCCGAGAGCCCGAACTGGAGGACGACGGTCGTGTACCAGGGGTGGCCTGCGTCCGAGGCGACCCGCAAGCCGAAGAGCCGTGCGGCCTTCGTGAGTGCCTGCCGCACGATGTAACGAGGGGTGCCATCGCGATCGAGCAAGATCTGGCGGGTCTGTGGGTTCATGGAGAGGTGCGCGAAGACTGGCCAGACCTCGCCGGAGGTCACCTCGCGACGCGCCGCTTCGGCGGCGATCACCAACAAGAGCAGGCCCATCGAGGCGCTCTCGCGATCTCTGCGGGCGCGGTCGGGGGGTAGGGTGGCGAGCCACGCGAGGGCTCGCTCGAAGCCGGCGTCGCCGAGCTCGAGCTCGGCGACCGACCAGCACGGCTGAGCGCGGAGCCCGAGCAGCTCGGCCTCGGCGAGCAACGCCCTCGCGCCAGCGTCCATGCGCTCGATGTTCCAGTCGTCGACGGCCAAGTCTGCTCCGCGAAGCTCCTTTGGTTACCTCGGGTCACGCGCTGTGCGTCGTGCGCGCCGCTGAGCGTCGCACGAGTCGTTCACGTGCCCAACCACGTTCGTGGCGTGGGGTCGAAGCTCAGGGAACGCCGACCTGTGATGTGTGAGCTCTGAAGGACCAGCGGGCGGCGGAGGGGCCGGTTTGCCCGTGAATGGGGATGAGCCGAAACGACGTCACCTGGCGTCCGCCGGCGGTCGGCGGCGTTTTCGCCGCCAATCCGCCAGGGCGAATGGACGTAACCTGCGGAAATTACGTGGCCCGGGTCGTTGGAACGGAGCTTGATAGCCAGCGGTCGTCATGAGCAAGGCCCAGCGCGTCGTACCCGGTCAGGTGATCTTCGCGTCCCGCATGACGCTACACCGTCGCTTCATGCTGCGGCCCGATCCTCAGACGGTGCAGCTCTTCAAGTACCTGCTGGCCCTCTACGCGGCGAAGTACGGCATCAAGCTGCACGTCTGCTGCGTGATGAGCTCGCATTACCACCTCGTCTTCACGGACGTGTTCGGCAACCGGGCGGAGTTCTTCCGAGACTTTCACGCCGCGCTCACGCGATGTCTTCAGGTCTACCGAGCGCTCGGCCGCTCGTACGTCTTCGACAAGCGGCAGACCAACCAGGTCGACGTCGTGACACCGGCCGGGATCATCGAGGCGGTGGCGTACGCGCTCGCGAACCCCACCGAGGCGGGCATCACGCCCCGCCCCGACGAGTGGCCAGGGAACCTGTGCGGCGCTCGTGAGCTCGCGAGCGGTAAGGTCGAGCAGGTACGGCGTCCGGACGTCTTCCGCCGCGACGACGGGCGGCGCGTCCGCTACTTCGATGTCACGGGGGACGCCTGGCCGGAGCAGGTCACGCTCCGCTTCGAGCCCATCCCCGCCCTCGACGACGAGGGCATCGACGCCTTCGACTACGAGCAGCTCGTGAACGAGGAGCTGGACGGGCTCGTACAGCGTAAGCACACCGAGCTGGGAGGCGAGCGCGGCTTCGGCCGCGTCGCGCGGGCGCTCCGCAAGAGCGTCCGCCACACGTCAAAGCAAGGCCTGCCGTTCCACGAGCTGGTCCCGCTCGTGAAAGCTGGCCGAGGGCAGACCGAAGCCCGGGACGCGGCCCTGGAGGTGCTTCGCGACTTCTGGGATCGGCACGCGGAAGCCGTCGCCGCGATGAAGGCGGGGACTCCGATTCCGTTCCCGCCCGGCACCTATCGCTGGGCCAGGGTCTTCGGCTTCGCAGTCGCCAAGACCTGAGCCAGATCGCCCTCGGAGCCGACCGGCGCCCCAGCGCCGGAAGGCCCCACCGTGCCTCGAGCCTCGCGTCTGCCATCGAGCTGACGCCGAGGCCGTGGTGCGTCTGGTGCTCGGTGCCAACGAATGACCCCCGTCTGCCTGGCACACAGCGCCTCACGCGCGCGGACCGCGATGCGCGGAACGATCCGCCGCCGTTGGATCCCGCGCGCCATCGCACCAGCCGTCTCCTTTGGTTCGGTTCGTTCCCATCCCCGAGCGGGGCTCTGCCGTTTCCGGCGCTCGACACGTGGGGCGAGTACACCATCGAGGAGGAGGTGTCTCAATCCCCTGAGCGGGGCTCTGCCGTTTCCGGCCCCACTATGCCGAATGGCGGTATCGGGGCGGGTTTGAGGTCTCAATCCCCTGAGCGGGGCTCTGCCGTTTCCGGCCGACGGCCAGGTCGTGTGGGTGAGCGGAGAGGTCGAGTCTCAATCCCCTGAGCGGGGCTCTGCCGTTTCCGGCCTTGATCGAGGCCGACTGGCCGCAGCGCCTTCTGGCGGGTCTCAATCCCCTGAGCGGGGCTCTGCCGTTTCCGGCGAAGATTCTGATAGAGAGGAAACATGAACCCGTACAAGTCTCAATCCCCTGAGCGGGGCTCTGCCGTTTCCGGCTGCACCACGACCGCCCCGATACCGCCGCTCGCGCAGCGTCTCAATCCCCTGAGCGGGGCTCTGCCGTTTCCGGCGCAACCCATGTGAGACCCTGACCCTCCCGTGAAACTGGTCTCAATCCCCTGAGCGGGGCTCTGCCGTTTCCGGCCCAAGACCGAGGCCATCCCGTACGCGCCGGAGCGCGTGTCTCAATCCCCTGAGCGGGGCTCTGCCGTTTCCGGCCCACGACCGTGACGCCGCAAGCGGCGTGCTGGGTCTTGTCTCAATCCCCTGAGCGGGGCTCTGCCGTTTCCGGCCCAGAACGCCTCGAACCTCTCGGGGTTGGTGTTCGGCTGGGTCTCAATCCCCTGAGCGGGGCTCTGCCGTTTCCGGCCCGGAACCCCTATGGGGGCTGAAAACCGAATATGAAACGTCTCAATCCCCTGAGCGGGGCTCTGCCGTTTCCGGCAGTGGTGGCGCATCGCGCGGGAGGTCGACGATGTCTGAGTCTCAATCCCCTGAGCGGGGCTCTGCCGTTTCCGGCTCACCATCGAAGACGAAGTGCCCGCCAAGAAGACGACGTCTCAATCCCCTGAGCGGGGCTCTGCCGTTTCCGGCCCCCTACCATCCCGAATTCGCTACGGAGATCGCCAAGCGAGTCTCAATCCCCTGAGCGGGGCTCTGCCGTTTCCGGCGGGATGGCGGCGGCGAGGTGGATCATTGTGGTGGCGCGTCTCAATCCCCTGAGCGGGGCTCTGCCGTTTCCGGCGGCCCCGTGTGAGACCCTGACCCTCCCGTCCGTCTCAAAGCCGTCTCAATCCCCTGAGCGGGGCTCTGCCGTTTCCGGCAAGGACCCGAACGAGTTCTGCGAGCTGGTGCTTCGGGTCTCAATCCCCTGAGCGGGGCTCTGCCGTTTCCGGCTGGTGACCGGCCCAGCGCGTTGCTGGGCTTCGCGCTCAGTCTCAATCCCCTGAGCGGGGCTCTGCCGTTTCCGGCCGACGCGGCAGTCCGGGCGGCAGAGGCGGTGGCATGGTCTCAATCCCCTGAGCGGGGCTCTGCCGTTTCCGGCGCGCGTGAGGCGGCGCAAACAGAGGCGTTCCGTCCGGGGGTCTCAATCCCCTGAGCGGGGCTCTGCCGTTTCCGGCGGCGCGCGGCCTCGCCGAGGGGATCTACGCGCCCGGAGAGGTCTCAATCCCCTGAGCGGGGCTCTGCCGTTTCCGGCCGGCAAGTAAGTGACACTATCACCCTCCGGATCTAGATCCGTCTCAATCCCCTGAGCGGGGCTCTGCCGTTTCCGGCCTGGTCAGTTACGACCACGCCTACGGCGTGATCGTCGCGTCTCAATCCCCTGAGCGGGGCTCTGCCGTTTCCGGCGAAGACCGAGACCACCCCCACCATCCCGTACGCGCCGGGTCTCAATCCCCTGAGCGGGGCTCTGCCGTTTCCGGCTGAGCCTTGGCCGAGAGCCGATGAGGAAGCTCAACGGGTCTCAATCCCCTGAGCGGGGCTCTGCCGTTTCCGGCCGACCCGAGCCGCATCGTCGACCGCACGCCGCGCTACGTCTCAATCCCCTGAGCGGGGCTCTGCCGTTTCCGGCTGAGCGTCCCAAGCGACGCGAGCTAGAGGAATACGAGTCTCAATCCCCTGAGCGGGGCTCTGCCGTTTCCGGCGAACGAAGGTCGAGACGATGACAGTACCCCTCCCCACGTCTCAATCCCCTGAGCGGGGCTCTGCCGTTTCCGGCGATGCTCCGAAGGCCCGCGCGCCGAAAAGCGCGTCTCAATCCCCTGAGCGGGGCTCTGCCGTTTCCGGCGCACAGATGTCAAGTCTGGGGGCGCGTGGACGCTGTGTCTCAATCCCCTGAGCGGGGCTCTGCCGTTTCCGGCCCAAGCCCCGCAAGGCCAGCACCACGAAGGCGAAGCAAGTCTCAATCCCCTGAGCGGGGCTCTGCCGTTTCCGGCCTACTTCGGCGAGGACCCGGACGGGGCGCTTTGCGCGTCTCAATCCCCTGAGCGGGGCTCTGCCGTTTCCGGCGAGAATATCTCCCGTGTGAAGCAGCCCCTCCCCAAGGGGTCTCAATCCCCTGAGCGGGGCTCTGCCGTTTCCGGCAGGCGCCCTCGAAGGGGATCAAAGCCCCGGCGAAGGCCAGTCTCAATCCCCTGAGCGGGGCTCTGCCGTTTCCGGCGGTGAAAGCTCTAACGCACCATTCCACCGATTCAATGCGTCTCAATCCCCTGAGCGGGGCTCTGCCGTTTCCGGCCGGAGCGAGGCTCGGCGTCGCAGACGCCACCCGAGCCCGTCTCAATCCCCTGAGCGGGGCTCTGCCGTTTCCGGCAGGCAAGGTTGCGGAGGTCGACGCGAGCCGCATCGTCGAGTCTCAATCCCCTGAGCGGGGCTCTGCCGTTTCCGGCTGACGACTGGCAGCACGAGGCGCACACAACGGACTGGTCTCAATCCCCTGAGCGGGGCTCTGCCGTTTCCGGCCGAGGCAAGGTTGCGGAGGTCGACCCCGAGATGCTCGTGTCTCAATCCCCTGAGCGGGGCTCTGCCGTTTCCGGCCTAGTGATGGTGAAGACGGCCGAGGGGCCGTCGCTCCTCGTCTCAATCCCCTGAGCGGGGCTCTGCCGTTTCCGGCATGATCTCGGAGCGCGCCCGCGGCGTCGTCCGGGTCGTCCGTCTCAATCCCCTGAGCGGGGCTCTGCCGTTTCCGGCTCGTGAGGCGCGAGTGCCCGCACTGCCGCCGGCAGGGCCCGTCTCAATCCCCTGAGCGGGGCTCTGCCGTTTCCGGCCGCACGACGACGGGTCGGCGTGCGTCTGCGCGCACGTCGTCTCAATCCCCTGAGCGGGGCTCTGCCGTTTCCGGCACGAGACAGGAGCAAAGACCATGGCCAGCTACACCATGTCTCAATCCCCTGAGCGGGGCTCTGCCGTTTCCGGCGACTTGGGCGACCGCCCGGCTGCGCTTCTCGGCTAGTCTCAATCCCCTGAGCGGGGCTCTGCCGTTTCCGGCTATGACGGGCTGTCCAGCGTGTCGTACGCCCCCGCCACGTCTCAATCCCCTGAGCGGGGCTCTGCCGTTTCCGGCCCCACTGTGGCGCACGGACGCGGCGTCGGAGGAGGCGGGTCTCAATCCCCTGAGCGGGGCTCTGCCGTTTCCGGCCACCCGCGACGACGACGGCTCCGAGGAGCCGAACGGGTCTCAATCCCCTGAGCGGGGCTCTGCCGTTTCCGGCAACCATCGGATTCGAGGAGGCCCGGCGCTCTGGCCTCCGTCTCAATCCCCTGAGCGGGGCTCTGCCGTTTCCGGCGAACAGACGAGGTGGGACGTCATCGAGGTGAATGTGGGAAGTCTCAATCCCCTGAGCGGGGCTCTGCCGTTTCCGGCGAAAGAGATCTGTGATGCCTACCGGGCCTACAAGCAGTCTCAATCCCCTGAGCGGGGCTCTGCCGTTTCCGGCGATACGAGGTCTCGACGCCCGGCAAGTGGATCGTCGGGTCTCAATCCCCTGAGCGGGGCTCTGCCGTTTCCGGCCATGACCTACCGACACACACCCCCGCGCGGAGACTGGTCGTCTCAATCCCCTGAGCGGGGCTCTGCCGTTTCCGGCTGCCGCCCTGGTCTCGGACCACGTCTTCCACATCCGCCTGTCTCAATCCCCTGAGCGGGGCTCTGCCGTTTCCGGCCCGACGGAGGAAGGAGTGGAGGAGTGGCTCGTCCGCATGTCTCAATCCCCTGAGCGGGGCTCTGCCGTTTCCGGCGTTACAGTGACCATGGGTTCGCCACCTTGAAGGAAGCGTCTCAATCCCCTGAGCGGGGCTCTGCCGTTTCCGGCCTCACCGCGGCCCCCGAGTTCGGCTGGACGACGGCGATCGTCTCAATCCCCTGAGCGGGGCTCTGCCGTTTCCGGCTCCTTCAAGACGAAGATCCGAGCCGCGAGGCTTGGATGTCTCAATCCCCTGAGCGGGGCTCTGCCGTTTCCGGCGGCACTGCCCATCGCGAGGTCGCCGAGGAAGCCCTGCTGTCTCAATCCCCTGAGCGGGGCTCTGCCGTTTCCGGCATCGAGCAGAAGATCCTGGCGAGGGCGGCGAAAGCCGCGTCTCAATCCCCTGAGCGGGGCTCTGCCGTTTCCGGCCAGGCCATCATCCGCGTCTTGGAAGAAGGTGCCGACCCGTCTCAATCCCCTGAGCGGGGCTCTGCCGTTTCCGGCGAACGGTCAAGGTCGCGTTCACACTTGACGTCGCTTTGTCTCAATCCCCTGAGCGGGGCTCTGCCGTTTCCGGCCGTACGATCACGCGTTCGGCCTGCTCGCGTCGGACGAGTCTCAATCCCCTGAGCGGGGCTCTGCCGTTTCCGGCGCGACGTCATTCTCGACCGCGCGCCCACGCTCGCGGAGGTCTCAATCCCCTGAGCGGGGCTCTGCCGTTTCCGGCCGGCGGATACCGGGTCGGTCCCGGCAAGTGGCTCGTCGGGTCTCAATCCCCTGAGCGGGGCTCTGCCGTTTCCGGCTGGTGATGCGATCGTGAATCTGGCCGCCGCTTGCCTCTCGTCTCAATCCCCTGAGCGGGGCTCTGCCGTTTCCGGCGGGTACCGTGGTCACAGTTACAGTGACCATGGGTTCGCGTCCCCATCCC
>JAHBWH010000117.1 GCA_019637115.1 Myxococcales bacterium
CGGAGCCTCCCCCAAAACACGCGGCTCCGTTGAAGAACTAGGTTCTTCAACGGGCTGCTAGCGAGCGGACCGCGGGGACGCCGCGAGCCTTCGTCCACCGTCGTCAGACCGGCGGTGGCTGGGCCTGGGAGCGCCCGCGGGACGAGGAGGCCGTCGAGGTCCTCCGCGGCGCGCAGATCGCCGCCATCACCTGCGCGACCTCGTGATCGAGGGCGCTCTTCGCGGATGGCGACCCCGCGTAGCGCACGATGTCGTTGAGCGAGAGCACCCCGATCGGGCGGTTCTGGCCGTCGACGATGGGGATGCGGCGGATCTGCTTGTCACGCATCAGCCGCTCGGCCACCTCGAGCGTCTGGTCGGCGCGACAGGTGAACACCTGCGTCGCCATCGCGCGCTTCACGGGGATCTGCCTGAGCGGCAGGCCCTGTGTGTAGGCGGCCATCGCGATGTCTCGGTCGGTGATGATGCCGACGAGCGATCCGTCGTGGGCGACGACGGGCACGGCCCCGCAGTCGTGCTCCCACATGCAGCGGGCGGCCGTGTCGAGGTGATCGTCCTGCCCGCAGGTGATCGCCGGCGAGCTCATGATCCCTTGGATCTTCATGGGTCGTCTCCTCAATGGACCGCGATCTCCCGACCCTGTGTCTGCTTGGCCTTGGTCTTCGCGATCGAGATGTTGAGCATGCCGTCCTTGAACGAGGCGTCGACCTTCGCCTCGTCGGCGTCGGCCGGCATCGTGAAGCGCCGCACGAACGCGCCGAACGAGAGCTCGCGCCGGTGGAAGCGGACGCCCTTGTCCTCCTTCTCTTCGCGGCGCTGCCCCTCGATGGTCAGCACACCGTCCTGCAAGCGGACGTGGACGTCCTCCTTCTTCACGTTCGGGAGCTCGACCGCGATGCGGTACTCCTTATCCGTCTCGCTGATGTCGCAGACGGGCGACCAGTCGGTCGCGGCCAACGTCTCCCGCTCGCCGCCGTCCCAGCGCCCGAGCGCGAAGAGCCGATCGAGCCGGTGCGACAGCTCTTCGATCTCCCGGAATGGATTCATCGGCTCTCGCCTCCGCATGATTTGCATGGGTTCCCTCCCTCATCACGTTCACGAACATGGCGGCCATGGCCGCGGCTGGTGGTAGGTGCTGCAGCGAATTCGACGGCTTCCCCTCCGCTCCGAAGCGCACGTGATCGACCTGTCGGCCGCCCCCGTGCGTTTCGGAGCGCAGGGGGCGGCAGGTCGAAGAGCCCGACGGCTCTTCGGCCTGCGCCCCTGCTCCGATGATCCCCCCGGATCCCGTTACGGGTGCGCGTCCGCGCGGAGCGCCGAGATCGGCAGCTGGTAGAGCACCGAGGCCGCGTGCGCCGCCCTCGTGCCGTCCTTCCCCCAAGTCACCGCCAGCACTGCCCCGCGCCTCGCGCAGATCGCTTCACGGAACCGCTCGACGCGTCGCTCCAGGTCGAGCGGGTCACGGCCTCGCACTTCGAAGCTCTTCCTCACTTCATTCATTCGGTCCCTCCCGGGCCCGGTTCCAAAGCACGCGATGTGCCACGACCCTGGCGGCGCGATCGTTGGGAATTCTCGGGTCAGGCGCGACGGCGCGCACGCAGAAGCTGCGATCACCATGTGACGGTCCGTCACGCGTGGGGTTGGGTGCCACGCGCGGTGGCGCACGGCGTGCCCGCGGATGAGGAGCGCAAACGCGCCATGGGTTGGGCCGTTGCCCCGAGCGCTCTGAGAGCGCTCATCGGCGCGGAACCCGGCGCGTGGGTCCGTCGGAGCGAGTCGTCGTCCAACCGGCCGTGGTGTGCACGACGGCGCGTCTCCAGACGGCGTCATGCGAGCGCGGCGTCATCCGAGCGCGGCGTCATGCGAGGGCGGCATGCACCGCCGCGATGACGCGCTCGCGCTCGGGCTCGCTCATCTGCGGGAAGAGGGGGAGGGCGACGCCGCGGGTCGCGAGCGCGCGAGCTTCGGGGACGTCGTGTGCTCCTGCGAGCGTCCCGATCGACGCGAGGTCGTACGAGAGCAAGCCAGCCTGGACGCCCGCGGCGCGGACGGCGTCGAGGAAGGCGCCGCGCTCGACACCTTCCGGGAGTCGCGCCCCCAAGGTCTGCTCGTTCGTCCTCGCCCCGGCCGGCGAACACTGAAAACGCAGCCGATCTCCGAGGGCGTCGCGTATGGCGCGGGCGTGATCGCGGCGCGCCTCGATCATCGCGTCGAGCTTCTCGAGCTGCGCGAGCCCCATCGCCGCTTGCAGCTCGCCGAGGCGCGCGTTGCCGGCCGCGCGTGCGAACTCACCCGGTACGCGCTGCCCATGGTTGCGGAGCTCGCGGAGCGTCTGCGCGAGGCCTTCGTCGTCGGTGAGCACCGCGCCGCCCTCGCCGGTGGTCACGAGCTTGCGGGGATGAAAGCTCAGGCAGCTCGCGAGGCCGAGGCTGCCGCAGGGCCGCCCGCTCGCGAAGACGCTGCCGAGGGCGCACGCGGCGTCTTCGAGCACGGGTACACCGAGCGTGAGGATCTCCTCCCGCGCCGGGCAGCCGAACTGATCGATGGCGACCAGGAGCCGCGTGCCCGGCGCGCGCGCGGCGGCGAAGGTCTCGGGGGTGGCGTTCCACTCGCCCGCGTCGACGTCGGCGAGCCGGACCATGAGGCCGAGCTCGGCGGCGGCGTGGGCGGGCGAGGGCCACGTCAACGCCGGGACGACGATCTCGTCTCCGCGCTCGAGCCCGAGGGCGCGGTAGGCGAGGCCGAGCGCGGAGGTGCCGTTCGCGACCGCGACGGCGAACCTGCGACCGCACCGGTCGGCGAGCGCCGCCTCGAAGCGGGCGACGAGCGCACCCTGGACGAGCATGCCCGAGCGGAGCACGGCGGCGACGGCGTCCAGCTCGGCGTCGTCGATCCAGGGGCGAGCGAGGGGAATCATCGGTCGAGCATATGCCACCTGGAGGAGCCGCAGGTCGAGTGCGCGTGGGGCGCTTTACGCTGGATGTGAACTGGGTTCTCTGTTTGTCTCCGTGCAGAACGCTCCGGATCGTGAAGCCAGCTCGTCGATTCTCCCAATCTTGACGCGTACCTCCACGCGAGCGACCGCCGCGCGGCGCGCTTCGCTTGCACGTCGGGGAATTTCCTTCATGACACGCTGCGTCATCAGGAGCCCGCGCCGCCGTCGTCCTTCCCATCGCGCAGGCCTCCTGAGCCACGGGTCAAACCGTTCACTGGCTCCGGGTCAGTGACGTTCGGGTGCGCTCGGCGCGCCGGTTGTGAGGGGGTACGCCTTGCGCACGAATGTGCATCCCACGTATGCGCTCTGCGCGCTCGATGCGCTCACGCGAGGCGCGGTGCCATCCCGTCGGACAAACCCGACTGGCTATCGTGAACGCCACTTACGACCGCTGGCCCCGGCTCCACCGGGCGGCGCGCGCCTCCGGGCGGCTGGGAATCACGTGCGAATTCGGCGAGGTCCACTTGGCCCGGCCGTTGCTTTGGCCAAGCCGGCCTCCGCAGCCTTCCGGGCAGGGAGCTGCCACGGCCTCGCGCAGGAAGGTCTCCGATGAGTCGTTCGCTCCGTCTTCGTGGCCGCGTGGTCCCGATCACCGCCCTGTCGAGCGCGGACCGCGACGCGATGTGGCGCGTCTTCCGCGCCTACTACGCCGACGTGACGCGCGAGGCCTTCGAGGCCGATCTCGACGAGAAGGACCACGTCATCGTCCTGCGCGACTCTGGGGACGCGAGCTTGCAGGGGTTCAGCACGCTGAAGGTCTACGACCAGAAGGTCGAAGGGCGCCGCGTCGTCGCCGTCTTCAGCGGCGACACGATCGTCGACGAGGCGTATTGGGGCCAGAGCGCCCTGCATTGGACCTTCCTCGGCTTCCTCGCGCGCTTGAAGCGGCGCGCGCCCCTGACGCCGGTCTACTGGTTCCTCATCAGCAAGGGCTACAAGACCTACCTGCTGCTCACGCGGAACTTCCCCGAGCACTGGCCGCGTCACGACCGCCCGACCTCCCCCTTTGCGAAGGCGCTCCTCGACGTGCTCGCGACCGAGCGATACGGCGACGCCTACGATCCGGTCCGCGGCGTCCTCTCCTTCCCCGAACCGCACGGCCGCCTCCGCCAGCACGTCGCGCCGCTCGCCGAGGACCTGCTCGCGCAGCCGGACGTCCGCTTCTTCGCGCGGGCGAACCCCAGGCACGCCGAGGGCGACGAGCTCTGCTGCCTCGGCAAGGTCGACCTCGCCTTCGTCCTCCGCGGCGCGCGCCGCGTGCTGATGCGGCCGCTGCGTCGGCTCTGGGGCCGCCTGCCCAGCCTCCCGAGCCGAGCGCCCGAGCCCGAGCGCTCCCTCGTCACCTCCGACGAGATCGACGTCACGGCGTCGATGCACTGAGATCATGATGTCGTCGCTCGCGCTACGCCCCTCGCCCACGCTCCTCGGCCTCGGCCTCGGCTGGACGGCGTCGCTCGCGCCCGCGCGGGCGCGCTTCGAGCGCGCGCGCCGCGACCCCGAGCGCGTGGCGCTCGCGTATCTGAGGCGTCTGGTGCGTGAGAACGCCGACACCGCGTACGGTCGCGCCCACCGCTTCGAGGGCGTGCGCGACCTGAGCACCTGGCGGCGCGCCGTCCCGGTCGTGCGTCACGAGGCGCTCGCGCCGTGGATCGAGCGCGTCGCGCGCGGAGAGCCGCGCGTGCTGACGGCGGCGCCGGTGCGGATGCTCGAGCGAACGGGCGGGTCGACGAGCACGGGCAAGTTGATCCCCTACACGAGCGGCTTGCTCGCCGACTTCGCGGCCGCGACGGGGCCGTGGCTCTTCGACCTACATGCGCGCAACCCACGCCTCCTCGGCACCTCGAGCTATTGGAGCGTCTCGCCGGTGACGCGCCGCGACGAGCGCACCGAGGGCGGCCTGCCGATCGGCTTCGAGGACGACACCGCGTACTTCGGCCCGCTCGAGCGTCTCGCGCTCGAGCGTCTGCTCGCCGTCCCGGGCCGCCTGGCGCGGATCTCCGACGTCGAGACGTGGCGCTTCGAGACCGCGCGTCGGCTCCTCGAGCGCGACGATCTCGGGCTCGTCAGCGTCTGGTCGCCGACCTTCCTCACCCTCCTCATGGAGCACCTCGAGGCGCGCCTCGACGACCTCCTCGTCTGCGTCGCACCCAAGCGCGCGGCGGCGATCCGCGCCGCCCTCGATCGCGAGGGGCGCCTCGTCGGCGAGGCGCTCTGGCCGCGTCTCGGGCTCGTCTCGACCTGGGCCGATGGGCCCTCGGCGTCGTTCCTCCCCGCGCTGCGCCGCTTCTTTCCGCGGACGCCCTTGCAGCCCAAGGGCCTGCTCGCGACCGAAGGCGTCGTCTCGTTCCCCTTCGGCCGCGGCGAAGGCGCGGTGCTCGCGGCGGCGAGCCACCTGCTCGAGCTCGTCGATCTCGAGCGCCCCGACGCGGAGCCCCTCCTCGCGCACGAGGCGCGCGTCGGCGGCCGCTACAGCCCCGTGCTCAGCACGCGCGGCGGGCTCTACCGCTACCAGCTCCTCGACGTCGTCGAGGTGGTCGGCCGCGAGGGCGCGCTGCCGCGGCTGCGCTTCGTCGAGAAGCTCGAGCGCGTCGCCGACCGCTTCGGCGAGAAGATCCACGCCGCCCAGGTGCAAGAGGGCCTCGCGCTCGCGCGGCGCCAGACCGGCGTCGAGCCGCGCTTCGCGCTCGTCGCCCCGACCGACGCGTCCGACGAGGGGAGCGCGCCGCGCTATCGCCTCTACCTCGAGGCCGACGCCAGCGACGACGCCTGCGCGCGCTTCGCGAGCGCGCTCGAGGCGCACCTCGCGACCGGCCACCACTACGCCTATTGCGTGCGGCTCGGCCAGCTCGCGCCGATGGACGTGCGCCGCGTGTCGAAGGGCGCCGAGGTCTTCGTCCGCGAGCACGGCCGCCGCGGCCGCCGCGCCGGCGACGTGAAGCTCACCTGCCTCGACCCCCGCGTCGGCGACGACGCCATCGACTGGGACCGCGCGTTCGGCGCGGCCGTGAACCCGTCCGAGGTACCCGCCGAGGAGCCCCCCCATGTGTGATCCGTCCGAGCTCGCCTCCATCATCTCGAGCGATCGCCTCCTCCGCGGAGGTGAGGCGCGCCCAGGCCGCACGCTCATGCGGCACACGAGCGGCGCGCTCGATCGCGAGTGGTACGTCGCCGCGCAGAGCCACCAGGTCACGGCGAAGCAGCCCTTCGCCGCCGAGATCCTCGAAGAGAAGCTCGTGCTCTTCCGCGGCAAGGAGGGCGAGGCCGTCGCGCTCGTCGACCGCTGCCTGCACCGGAACGCGCCGCTCAGCGCGGGCGACGTCTTCGACGGGTGCATCGGCTGCCTCTACCACGGGTGGACCTACGACGCGGCAGGGCACGTCGTGAACGTGCCCGCCGAGGGTCCCGACGGACGCGCGCTCTCGCTCTCGATCGAGCGCTTCCCCGTCCGCGAGCAGGATGGGCTCGTCTGGGTCTGGATGGGCGGCGCCGAGCACCCACCCGAGCGCTACCCCGAGCGCGCCCCCTTCGCGATGCCGCACCACGACGAGGCGGGCTGGGGGGCGTACTACATGGAGACCGACTTCGACAACGGCGTGACCGCCCTCGTCGAGAACTTCATGGACGTGCCACACACCGTCTGGGTGCACCGCGGGTGGTTCCGAAATCGCTCGCGGCGCGAGGTCGGCATGAAGGTCGAGCGCACGGAGCGCTCGGTGCTCGTGACCTACGACCAACCCGCGGACGAGATCGGCTTCACCTCGCGCGTGTTGAACCCGCGCGGCCTGCCGATGACGCACACCGACCGCTTCTACATGCCGAACGTGACGCGGGTCGACTACCTCTACGGTGACCCCGCCGACCCCGAGACCGGCTTCGTCATCACGAGCCAGTGCACGCCGATCTCGCCGCTGCGCTCGAAGGTCTACACGCTCATCAGCTTCAAGCTGCCCTTCGTCGACGTCCGCCCGCTGCTGCCCTTCCTGCGCGGCTTCCTCCACTTCTACACGCGCCGCGTCATCGAGCAGGACGTCGACATCATGCGCGTCCACGGGGCGACGCTCGGCCACTACGGCGCCCGCGACTACGTCTCGACGCCCGCCGACACCCTGCACGTCTTCATCGAGTCGCTCCGCGACTTCGCCGAGCACGGCGAGGTGGGCATGCGGCCGGAGCCCACCACCGCGCTCGCGCGCTTCTGGATCTGAGGCGCGACGTGAGCACGGACGATCCGATGAAGGACGACGCGACGCGCCTGGACGCGACGCCGACCCGCGAGGGCGTGATCGCGCGGCTCGCGCGGCGCGACGAAGGGGCCGCCCTCGCCGAGGTCTACGCCAAGGTGACGATGGACGCGGACCTGCGGCTCTCGGTCGAGCGGGACCCCGACTTCTTCGCGCTCTACGACCTCGAGCACGGCGAGCCCGAGCGACGCGTCATCGCCCTCGAGAAGGACGGTCGCCTCGAAGGGGTGGGCGCCTTCCTCGCGCGCGACGCGTACCTCGACGGCGCGATCGTCCGGACCGCTTACCTCACGGACCTGCGCTTCTCGCCCGCGCTGCGCGGCGGCAAGGTCCTCGGCGCGGTCTTCCCCGACCAGTTCCACCGGGCGAGCGAGGCGCTCGGCGCCGAGCTGATGTACACGGTCGTCTTCGATGGCAACGGCGCCGCGCGCAAGGCGCTCGTCGCGCGCGACCCTCGCTACCCCGACAAGCCGCTCTATCGGCCGCTGCGCTCGTTCGTCATCACCTCGGTGCTGCTCGCGCACCCGCGGCCGAGCCGCAAGACCCCCTTCCGCGTCAGCCGCGCGACGGAGCGCGAGATGGACGAGGTGCTGGCGTTCCTGCACGCGGATCAGCAGCGCCGACCCTTCGGGTACGTGCTGCACGAGGGCCGCTTCGAGCGGCGCCTCCGCGACTGGCCCGGCTTCGGTCCCGAGCGTTTCTACCTCGCCCGCAGCGCGCGCGGGACGCTCGTCGGGTGCTTCGCGGCGTGGGACGCGCACGACGTCAAGCGCTACCGCGTCCTCGGCTATCGCGGCGCGATGCGCGCCGTGAAGACTGGCTACGGCGCGATCTCGCGCCTCCTGGGGGCGCGCCCGCTGCCCCCACCGGGCGAGCTGCTCCGCTACGCCTACCTCTCGCACCTCTGCGTGCCGAGCCACGACCCCGGCGTGCTCGCGGCGCTCCTCGATCGGGCCTACGCCGACTTCCGCGGCGGCGAGCACTCGTTCCTCACGCTCTACCTCGAGCCGAACGATCCGCTCCGTCCCGCGCTGCGCGGCTACCTCACGAGCGGCATGGCAGCGACGTTCTACGCCGTCTGCGCGCCCTCGAGCCCCTTCGCCACGCGCCCGCTCGGCCTCGAGGCCGCCCCCGGCTCCCCCGACTACGCCCGCCCGGGCTTCGAGATGGCGCTCGCCTGAGCGCCGAAGAGCAGACCGTCATGAGCACCCTCTCGTTCCCCCTCCTTCGTCCCCTCCTCCGGCCCCTCGTCCCGCTCCGCGCCCGTGGTCACGCGGCGGCCGAGCGCGCCCGCGCGGCGGGCTGGGAGATCCCCGGCCTCCGCGACCCGCGCCTTCCTTTCGCGGCCATCCTCACGCTCTACGGCGTGCTCGGCTTCACGTTCCTCGGGTTCAACCGGAGCGCGTGGCAGATGCTCGCCATCGTCGGCAGCGGCGCGCTGCTCGACATGGCGCTCGCGTGGGCGCTCCGACGCAAGAAGATCGTCCCGCTCAGCGCCTACATCAGCTGCTGCTCGCTGGCGCTGCTCTTGAACTACGCGCACTCGAGCTGGGTCCTCTTCTTCCCGGTCCTGCTCACCATCGGCTCGAAGTACGCGCTCACCTTCGAGGGGCGCCACGTCTTCAACCCGTCGATGTTCGGCGTGTCGACGGCGCTCCTCTTCTCGCAGGAGCTCGTCACGGCCGCGCCAGCGTACCAATGGGCGGGCGGCAGCGTGACGATGAGCCTCTTCATGGTGATGGCGGCGCTCACCCTCTTCGTGCTGAAGGTGGGCCGCAACTGGCTCGTGGGCAGCTTCCTCGTCTTCTACACGTTGCAGACGGCGTTCCGCGCGTGGTTCCTCCGCCACCACATCCCTGCCGAGATGCTCATCGTCGGCACGCTCGCCTCCCCGCCCTTCTTCCTCTTCGTCTTCTACATGCTGACGGATCCGGCGACCTCGCCGAAGACGCGCAAGGGCCAGGTCGCCTTCGCCTTCGTGCTGACGATCGTCGACCTCTACCTGCACGTGAAGGAGAGCGTCTTCACGTTCTTCTACGCCGCGCTCGTGATGGGCACTGGCAAGTACGTCTTCCTTCATGCGCGCGCGCTCGTCCGGGGCCCCGCCGCGTACGTCCGGGCGCGCCTCGCGTGGCCCGCGCTCCGCCCGGCGCTCGCGGTCGCGGGGCTCTTCGTCGTCGCGCTCGGCAGCTGGACCTTCGTGCTGCGCCCCGCGGCGGCGGCGCACGTCGAGGCGCCCTTTCGCATGGAGCGGCTCGGCCCCGACCACACGGGCATCCGCACCGAGGCAGGCACCCTGCTCGAAGAGGTCGACCCGCGCCTGCTCCACGTGGCCAAGTGGGTGCTCTCGGTCGGCGACGCGGCTGCGGTCGGCGACGTCGACGGAGACGGGCGCCTCGACCTCTTCGTGACGAACCTCCTCGATCGCGACGAGGATCGCTACGCGCTCTATCGCAACCTCGGTGACTTCCGCTTCGAGCGCGTGCCCTTGCCGGCGCTCGACGCCCGCTTCGGCGACAAGCGCTTCCGCGAGGACGGCGTGGGGCTCCCGGCGGGCGCGACCTTCGTCGACTGGGACGGCGACGGCGACGAGGATCTCGCGATCGCCGTCGGCTTCGGCCGCTCGCGCCTCTTGCGCAACCGCCTCGTCGAGGACGGCGTGCTCTCCTTCGAGGACGCGACGGAGGCGCTCGGGCTCGACGAGCAGACGGTGAGCCTCGCGATCACCTTCCTGGACGTCGACCGCGACGGCCGGCTCGACATGTACGTGACCAACAGCGTCGACCCGTACCTCCGCGAGTACGACCCGCCGCGCGAGCTCAACCTCTTCGCGCTGCCCCCCGCCGAGCACCCCGGCGACCGGCGGATGCTCCGCTTCATGCACGACGGCTGGCACGACGCCGCGAACGGCGGCTCGAACTCGCTCTACCGGGGCACCGGCGAGGGCTTCGCGCGCCTCGACGCGCGCGCGCTCGGCCTGCGCGAGACACATTGGTCGCTCGCCGTGAGCACCGCCGACTTCGATCACGACGGCTACACCGACCTCTACGTCGCGAGCGACTTCGGGCCCGACGACCTCTACCTCAGCCGCCCCGCCGACGGTCCGCTCGGCCGCCGCTTCGAGCGGATCCAGGGGCCGCGCTACGGCACCATCGGCCGCGACACGTACAAGGGCATGAACGCCTCCGTCGCGGACTTCGACCGCAACGGCCACATGGACGTCTACGTCTCGAACGTCCACCACTCGCTGCAGGCCGAGGGGTCGCTCTTGTGGATGGTCTACCCCGAGCGTGGCCGTGATCCGCGCTTCGTCGACGAGGCCACCCAGCGCGGCGCGCTCAACGAGCGCCGCTTCGGCTGGGGCGCCGGCGTCGGTGACCTCGACGGCGACGGCTGGGTCGACATCGTGCAGGCCAACGGCATGGTCGACGACCGGCTCGATCCGATGGGCCACGAGCGCAAGGACTATTGGTACGTCAACCACAAGCTCATGCAGAGCGGCCCGGAGGTCCACACCTACGCGGATATGTGGGGCGACATCCGCGGGCGGACGATCTACCCGAACGAGGCCCGGCGCGTGTACCTGAACCTCGGCGCGCGCGGCGAGCGCTTCTTCGCCGACGTCGCGGCCGAGGTCGGCGTCGCCGAGCCGGACAACTCGCGCGGCGTGGTCGTGGCCGACCTCGACGACGACGGCGACCTCGACCTCGTCATCACCAACCAGCACGGCCCCACGTCGATCTATCGCAACGACCTCATGCAGCGCCCCGGCGCGCCCTCGTGGGTCGGCCTGCGCCTCGTCGGTGACGGCGCGCGCACCCACCGCAGCGCCGTCGGCACGCGGGTCGTCATCCGCTACGAAGAGGGCGGCGAGCAGGTCACGCAGACCTCCGAGGTCGGCGTGCTCGGTGGCTTCTCGGCTGGCCGCGACCCGCGCGTGCACTTCGGCCTCGGGCGCTACGAGGGCCCGGTGACGGTGACGATCCACTGGCTCGGCGCGCCGGCCGAGACGCTCACGCTCGAGGCGGGTCGCTACCACGTCGTCGAGCAGGCGGAGTGAGCCGTGGAGCCCTTCTCCCTGCGGTGGGCGTTGCTCGCCCTCGTCCTCTTGGTCGGCGGCGTCGGCTTCGCGTTCTACCGGCACCAGAACCGCGCGCGGGCGGGCGCCCTCGGTGGCCGCATCAGCCGCGCGAAGGCGGCGTGGCTGACCTTCGCGGTGCTCTTCTGGCTCGGCGTCTGCCCGCTCCTGGCGCTCGAGCCCTCGCTGCCGACGCGCTGGCGCGTCGTGCTCGGCGTCTTCGCCGCGCAGTTCTGGCTGCGAGGGCTCGTCGAGCTCTACCTGCTCTACGTGACGAAGTCGTGGCGCCCGCCCTACGGCATCGCGCATGACCTCTTCAGCCTGGCGCTCGTACTCGCCCTCGTCGCCCTGCCGGGCGGCTTCCCGCTCGAGCCCGCGCACCTGGTCGGTCTCGCCGCGTCGACGCTCGTCGCGCTCTCGCTCGTCGCCGAGACCTACTACGCCTGGGTCTTCTTCCAGCTCGTCGAGGGCAAGACGACGGGCGACGAAGGGGTGTGGTTCGCCGACCAGGAGGACCCGCGCTTCGTCCGCGTCAACCGGCTGACCGCCGCCCTGAACGTCCCCCTCTACGTCGGCCTCGGCGCGCTCGTCGCCGTGGCCTTCGGAGGCGTCTGAGATGACCTTCGTCAGCGAGCACGCGACGCTCCCGGACGTCACCCTGGTCTACGACCGCTTCGACGCGCCGGAGGCCGCCGACGCGCCGCTCGTCGTGCTCGTGATGGGGCTCGGCGTGCAGCGCATCCACTGGCCCGACGGCTTCTGCGAGGCGCTCGCGCGCCGTGGCCTGCGCGTCGTGCGCTTCGACCTCCGAGACTCCGGTGAGTCGTGCCTGCACGCGCCCCCGCCCGCGCCCGGCGCGCTGGGGCTGCGCGCGGCGTCGCAGGCGCTGCTCGCGCGCCTCCTCGACGGAGACGACGCGCGCGAGCGCTTCACGCGCGCGCTGCCCTACACGCTCGACACGCTCGCCGACGACGTCGTCGCGCTCTTGGATCACCTCGGTGAGGACGACGCGCACCTCGTCGGCATGAGTTTCGGCGGCGCGATCGCGCAGCGCTGCGCCGTGCGGCACCCCGCGCGCGTGCGCTCGCTCGTCAGCGTGGCGAGCACGACGGGCGCCCTCGACGTCTCGCGCCCCGAGCTCCGAGGGCTGGTCACGATGCTCGCCCCACCGCCGCGAACGCGCGCGGCGGCAGAGCGCGCCTTCACGAAGGCCCTCGCGCGCGTCGGCAGCCCGGGCCGGTCGATGCCCGAGCCCGAGGCGCGCGCGCTCGCGGCGGAGTGCTTCGCGCGCCAGCCCGACCCGAGCGGGCAGGGGCGGATGATGCTCGCGATGCTCGCCGCCGGCGACCGCACCGCGGAGCTCGCGCGCGTGCGCTGCCCCGCGCTGGTGCTCCACGGCGACGCGGATCCCTTGGTCCCGCTCGCGGCCGGCGAGGCAACCGCGCGCGCTCTGCGCGCGGGGCGCGCGGACGCGCGCGAGGTGCGGCTGCGCGTGCTCCGGGGCATGGGCCACGATCTGCCAGCGGCGTATTGGCCCGAGCTGACGGCCGAGATCGCGGCGCTCGCCCTCGCCGCGGCGAAGGCCGAGCGCGCGCCCACCCACGTCGACGGAGCGGTCACCCCATGAGCGTCGGCTGGCAGAGCCCTTGGGCCCTCGCCGCCTTCGGGGTCCTCGTCGGGACGCTCGTCCTCGACCTGCTCCTGCGCACACGTTACGCGGGCGGCACGGCCGAGCACGACGAGGGGACCGCGCGCCAGCTCATCGTCTCGCTGAACCTCAACTTCGTCGTGCTGCTCACCTTGCCCGCGCTCGGCGTCGCGAGCCTGCCGCCCGCCGCGGCCGCGTCGCTCGCGCCCTTCGGCTTCGCCCTCTGCCTCGCGGGGGTCGGGATCCGCTACGCGGCGATCTTCAGCCTCGGCCGCCTCTTCACGTGGCAGGTCTCGATCCTCGACGGCCACTCGCTCCACACCGCGGGGCTCTTCTCGGTCGTGCGTCACCCGAGCTACGCGGGCGGCCTCCTCGGCATGGCCGGCGCGGCGCTCGCGTTCGGCTCGTGGGGCGCGCTCCTCTGCTTCGCGCTCACGCACGTGCCCCTCGTCGTTCGGCGCATCCGCGTCGAAGAGCGCGCGCTCGAGCGCGCCTTCGGTGCCGCCTACCGCGCCTACGCCGCGCGAACCGCGCGCCTCTTGCCGGGGGTCTTCTGACGATGCCGCTCGGATCGCACCCCCGGTCGCCTGTCCGCGGCGCGCTCTCGCGCAGCCACTACCGTCGCGTGCTCTTCCCCGACGTCGACGTCGCCGCGCGCCCGCGCGACCTCGCCGTCATCGCACATCTGTTCGTGCACCTCGCGGTCCTCGTCGGGCTCGGGCTGCTGGCGGCGAGCCGGGCGGGCGAGTGGCCGCTCTGGGCCATGGCGCTGCTCGCGCTGCCCGCCGGTCACTCCGTGATGGTCGCGGCGTTCGCCGCGCACGAGCTCTCGCACGGCGCCGGGCGGATGCCGCGCGCGATCCGTGCGGCGCTCGTGCAGCTCGGGTGGACCTTCGCGATCTTCGCCGCGCCCACGGTGCAGGCGCGGGCGCACAACCAGCGCCACCACAAGCTCGAGAACACGCCGCGCGATCCGGACCGCCGCCTCACGCGCGGCGAGCTCGTCCGCGCCAAGGCCGATCGGGTCGCGCCCTGGCTCTTCCCAAGCTCGGCGCACCCGATCTCCGGCGCGGTGGTCGGCTTCGCGACGAGCGTCTTCGGCTACCACACGGGCCTCTTCTGGCACTCCGTGCTCGGCACCGGGGAGCTCTACGACATGGGGCTCTCGCCAGCGCAGCGGCGCCGCGCCATCGCGGAGGCGCTCTTCAGCGGGGGCATCCAGGTCGCGCTCTTCGCGCTCTCGGACTTCTCGGGCGGCATGGCCCTCTACCTCGCGCTCACGTACTACGTCGGGGCCTCGCTCGCTGGAGCCTACATCGCCACCAACCACCTCCTCTGCGGTGGCGCGCGCGAAGGCGAACAGGACGTGCTCGCCTCGACCGTCTCGCTGCGTGTGCCGGCGTGGGTCGACTTCCTGCACCTGCGCTTCAGCCACCACGTCGAGCACCACCTCTTCCCCTCGGCCTCGGCGGCCGCGCTGCCTCAGGTACGCGCCGCGCTCCTCCGCCACTTCCCCGATCGCTTCATCCTCCTCGGCTGGGGCGAAGCCCTGCGCCGCCTCCTGCGCTCGCCGCTCGCCATCGAGGACAACAACACGCTCGCGCACCCGGACGGCACGGGCGCCCGCCGGGTGGACTTCCCCTCGTACGACGAGGGCGAGTTCCAGACGCCCGAGACGCCCCCAAGGTCCACGACGTCCGCGCCCCCGTCCCCGCGCACGTCCCCGCGCACGTCCCCGCGCACGTCCCCGCGCACGTCCTCAGCCCCACGAGCGTCTACGTCCACGTCCACGTCCACGTCCACGTGCGCGTGCGCGTCCACGTGCGCGTGCGCGCGCGCGACCGAAGAAGCGCTCACGTCGATCCCGATCCCGACCGACCACCGATCAACCCCTGCTCAGCACCCGGTCACGAACCCGGTCACGGACCCGGTCACGGACCCGGTAACGGACCCGCAAACGGACCCGCAAACGGACCCGCAAACGGACCCGGCCCCGGAAACGAACACGGCCCCAACCCCAACCGTGGATCCCCGCTCCCCACTCAACCCCATGACGGCTTCATGAAAACGCGCGCCCTCGTCTGGCCGGCCCTCGTCGCCGTCGTCTGGTCGGCCTGGGCGCTCGCGCTCCCAGCAGACGTGCCCTTCCACGAGACGTGGCCGCTCGCGGTCGCGATGCTCCTCGGCTCCTTCGTCGCGGGCGCGACCAGCGAAGGAGGCGGCGCGATCGCCTTCCCAGTGATGACGCTCCTTTTCGCGATCCCGCCCTACGTCGCGCGCGACTTCGGCCTCATGTGCCAGACCGTCGGCATGGGCAGCGCCGCGCTCGTCATCCTGGCGCGCCGCACCCCCCTCGCGACGCCCGCGCTCCTCGTCGCGGGGCCGAGCGGCGCGCTCGGTCTGGCCTTCGGTCTGCACTTCGTCGCGCCGGTCGTGTCGGGGCCCGCCGTGAAGCTCTTCTTCTGCGCGCTGTGGGCGGCCTTCGCGCTCGCGCATCGCCGCGCCGCGCTCACGCGGCCCGCGCGCCGCGCGCTCGGGCGCGGCGAGGGGACGGGGTGGTTGGTCGTCGCCGGCCTCGTCGGCGGCGTGGTCACGAGCCTCGTCGGCACCGGCGTCGACATCCTGGTCTTCTCGATCCTCGTGCTCCGGCTCGGCCTCTCGGAGACGATCGCGACCCCGACCTCGGTCGTGCTCATGGCGGGGGCCTCCGCCGTGGGCTTCGCGCTGCGCGCGCTCGGCGGCGGTCCCGACCCGCTCGCGTGGAGCTATTGGTGGACCTGCGTGCCGGTGGTCGTCGTCGGCGCGCCGCTCGGCGCGCGCTTCATCGAGGGGAAGAGCCGCCGCTTCCTCTCGAACGTGCTCTATGCGTCGGTGGCGCTCCAGCTCGTCGGGGCGCTCGTGCTCTTGCCGCTGACGCCTGGGCTCGTCCTCTTCGGCGCGACGACCTTCGTCGCCGGGCTCTGGCTCTTCCTCGGCGTCGCGCGGGGCGCTCGGCCGGGCCTCGAGGTCGGCATGGCGGAGGCGGGCATCGCGGAGGCCGGCGTCGCGGCGGAGGCCCGTGTCGACTGAGCCGCACGACGGCGAGCGCGTAGACACGCGCGCCGAGCGCTTCTTCGTCGCGCTGCTGGCGCGGCGTCGCGTCGCGCTCGTCGGGCTGGCGCTCGTCCTCGCGCTCGCCGCGGCCTTCGCCGCGCGTGTCCGCCCCGACTACGATGCCAAGGGATTCTTGCCGAGCTGGGACGCGCGCCGCGTCGTGTACGAAGAGCACGCCGCCGCCTTCCCGGCGGGCGAGCGCCGCTTGAGCGTCTTCCTCTCCGCGCCCGGGAGCCTGGACGTCGCGACGCATGCGCGGCTCGGGCGGATCGCGCGCGCGCTCGAGGACGAAGGCCTCGAGGAGATCCAGTGGCTCGGCGCCCTCGAGGTGGTCGAGTCGGACCCCGACGACCCGCTCGGCCTGCGCGTGCGCCGCCCTTTCGCGAGCGACCTGAGCGACGCCGCGCTGTCGGAGGCGTTCGCGCGCCACCGACGCGACCCGCTCTTCGCGGGCCGGGCGTGGAACGCTGCCGGCACCGTCTTCGCGGTGCACGCGACGCTGCCGGCGCATCGCGACGACCCCGAAGGCCAGCTCGCCCTCGAGTCCTCGCTCGACGAGCGCCTCGCGCCCTTGCGCGCCGAGGGCGCCGACCTGCGCGTCGCGGGCCTCCCCATCCTCAAGGCGCGGGGCTTGCGCCTCGTCCAGACCGACACCGGCCGCTTCCTCGGCCTCGGCGTCCTCCTCGTCGTCGCCCTGCTCCTCGTCGTCACGCGGCGCCCGCGCGACGTGTTGGCGATCCTCACCGCGCTCGCGCCGGCCTACGTCGTCACGCTCGCCGTCATGGGCGCGACCGATACGCCGATCAGCGCGCTGACGAGCTTCATCCCGCTCCTCGTCTTGGTCGTCGGCGTCTGCGACGCCCTCCACCTGCTCACCCACGTCCGAGACCACCGACGCCGCGGCGCTCCACGCCGCGTCGCCATCGCGCGCGCGTTCGGCGAGCTGCTGCCGAGCTGCTTCTACACCTCGCTCACGACGGCGATCGGCTTCCTCAGCCTGCTCGCGACCGGCGTCGCCATCGTCGTCGAGCTCGCGGCGTTCACGGCGCTCGCGGTCGCGCTCACCTTCGTCTTCGCGATGGTGCTGCTGCCGCTGCTCCTCGACACCGGGCGCGAGATCGCCGTCCCGGAGGACGGCCCGATCGAGCGCGCCCTCGACCGGGCGCTCGCGATGGCCCGCGCCCACGCGCGGCGACCGCGGGGGCTCGTCCTCGCGGCCTTCGCGCTCGTCGCGCTCGGCTCGCTCACGCTCGCGACGGGCCTGCGCACCAACGGCACGATGATCGACGACGTCGATCCCGCGCACCCGCTCATGCGCGACCTCGCCTGGCTCGAGGCGGAGGGCTTCGGCGTCCACGCGCTCGACCTCTGGATCCGCGCCGACGTCGACGCGGAGGGGGAGAGCCCGCTCCTCGAGCCCGCGAGCCTCGCCTGGCTCGAGCGCACCACGCGGTGGCTCGACGCGCACGCGCCCGTCCGCGGGGTCGTCGGTCCCGGCGATTTTCTTGCGCAGGCGCGCGACGCGCTCGGCCTCGACGGCGAAGTGCAGACCCGCCAAGAGGCCGCGCAGCTCTTCTTGCTGCTCGAGATGGCGCGCCCCTCGCTCCTCGACGAGGTCTGGCGCCCCGCCGAGGGGCAGGCGCAGCTCAGCGCGTCGGTGCTCGACCTCGGCAGCGCGGAGATGGGCCCCTTCTTCGACGCGCTCGAGGCGCACATCGCGCGGGACCCGCCGCCCACGGGGGTGCGCGTCGACGTGACGGGCACGCTCCGGCTGGCGCACGTCACGCTCGCCGAGGTGGTGAGCGGCTTCTCGACGAGCCTCGGCGTCGCGGCGCTCGCGGTCTTCCTGCTCATGAGCTGGATGTTTCGCTCGTTCCGGCAGGGGCTGGTCGCGCTCGTCCCCAACACGCTGCCGCTCGTCGTCCTCCTCGGCGCGATGGCGCTCTTCGGCCTCGACGTGAAGCCGTCGACGCTGTTGGTCTTCAGCGTCGCGTTCGGCATCGCGGTGGACGACACCCTCCACCTCCTCGGCCGCTTCCGCGAGCTCCTCGCGCGCGGCTGGGCGGTGGAGGCGGCCATCGACGAGGCGCTGCGCACCAGCGGCCGCGCGATCTTGCTCACGAGCGTGGTGCTCGGCCTGGGCTTCTCCGTGCTCCTGGCCTCGCAGTTCCAGTTCCTCTTCCTCGTCGGCGCGATGACCGCGCTCAGCGTCGCCTTCGCCGTGCTCGCGGATCTCTTCGTGTACCCCGCGCTGCTGCGCTTCACAGCGCGCCGCATGCCCGCCCGCGACCTCGTCGAGGTGCGCGCGTGATCCGCGCAGTGCGCGTCGGCATGACGCTCGCGATCGCGGCCAGCCTCGCGGCGAGCACGCACGCGCAGCCCCCAGCCGCCGACCCGCCGACCGCCCCCGGCCTCAGCCCCGGACCCGGACCCGGACCCGGAAACGGACCCGGACCCGGAAACGGACCCGGAAACGGACCCGGAAACGGAAACGGAAACGGAAACGGAAACGGAAACGGAAACGGAAACGGAAACGGAAACGGAAACGGACCCGGCAACGGAAACGGAAACGGAAACGGACCCGGACCCGGACCCGGACCCGGACCCGGAATCGGAAACGGAAACGGAAACGGAAACGGACCCGGAAACGGACCCGGAAACGGCCTCAGCCCCGGACCCAGAAACGCAAACGCACCCGAACCCACCCGCGACGCCGACGCCATCGGCTTCGCCCCGCCGCCACGAGCAGCGGCCGAGGACGCCGTCGGCTTCGCACCCCCCACGCCGCCGGAGCCCTCCGAGGACGAGCCCGACGCGGCGACGCTCGCCCTGCGCGCGGCGTTCTTCCAGGACACCCACGTCGCGCTCCGTCGCGACCCTCGGGTGCCGGTCGCGCGCTTCGCGACCCAGCTCCACCTCGAGCACCGCGGACGCTACGCGAGCCTCGTGCTCGGCCTCCACGCCGAGGGCGATCCCGCCGCGCTCCAGCACGACCCAGCCATCCGCGACGCGATGGCGTGGCTCGTGCGCCCCCTCGACTCCTATCTCCTGGTCGACGGCGGCGCCGACGCCGGCAGCCCGGTCACGCTCACGGTCGGCTGGCAGCGCCTCGGCTGGGGGGAGGGCGGCGCGCTCTCGCCGCTCGACCTCGATCCGAAGGACGTCCGCCTCCCTGGGCTGCTGCCCTTCGGGCGCACGCCGCTCTCGAGGCTCGCGACCCGCGTGGCGTTTCGCCGAGGCAGGCACCTCGTCGAGATCACGGGGGTCCACGAGGCCCGCTTCGACCTGCGGCCCGCGCCCTTCGACGGCCTCAGCCCGTTCCGCGCGCCGGCGCTCGACGCGCTCGGGCCGCTCGCGCCCCTCGCCTTCGAGCGCGACGTCCGCTGGGTCGACCGCCCCGCCCCCTTCGCGCGCCAAAACCAGCAGCTCTTCGCCCGCTACGCTTACCGCGGCCCGCGCGCCACGCTCGGCCTACACGCCGCAAGCTTGCTCGACCCGCTCGGCGTGGTCCGCGTCGACGAGGTCGACCTCTCGGGCGAGCGCGTCGACCTGCCGCTCGACCACCCGCGCTTCGGGCTCGTCGGCGCGAGCCTCGCGATCCCGCTCGGGCCCGTCGTCGCCCGGGGCGAGCTCGTGCTCGACGTCGCCCGCTCCGTGAACGTGCGCGCGTCCGAGAACGCGATGGACGTCGAGCGGCGCACGCTGCTCCGCGGGGCGCTCGGCCTGCGCTGGCAGCCGGCGCGCGGCGGCCTCGTCGACGTCGAGTACGGACAGGGCGCCTCGCTCGGCGTCGAGGGGCCGCCGATGCTCTGGCCCTTCGCTGCGCCGAACCTCGCGCTCCGCGTCGTCCAACCCTTCCTGCGCGAGCGTATCGAGGCGGAGCTCGTCGTCCTCATCACCGGCCGACACCTGCGCGGCGGCGCCTTCGCGCGCGCCGAGCTCTCTTATCGACCGGCCGACGCCTTCCAAGTGGCGCTCGGAGGCGCCGTCTTCCTCGAGGGCCCCGAGCGCTCCGTGCTCGACGGCTTCGGGCGAGAGGATCGCATCTACGTTCGCCTGGCTGCGTACACGCGGTGAACTCGGCGAGCGCATCCGTTGCCGAGTCCGTTGCCGAGTCCGTTGCCGAGTCCGTTGCCGAGTCCGTTGCCGAGTCCGTTGCCGAGTCCGTTGCCGAGTCCGTTGCCGAGTCCGTTGCCGAGTCCGTTGCCGAGTCCGTTGCCGAGTCCGTTTTCGATCGAAGCCGCGATCGCCCACAGGTCCCTCATGTCGTCCCGCATCACCGCCCTCACGCTCGCGTTCGTCGCCGCCGTCGTTGCCGCCGCCGTCGTCGGTGAGCTCCATGCGCAGGCGCGCGCCCCGCGCACCGCGCGCGAGATCCTCGAAGCCGTCCACGGCAGGGCCGAGGGCGACCGCGTCCGCGCGCGGCTGCGCATGACGCTCCGCGACGGCCGAGGCGCGAGCCGCGTGCGCGAGCTCGAGCTCGTCACCCTTCGGGCCGAGGGCGGCCTGCAGACACGCCTGCGCTTCGAGCGCCCGAGCGACGTCGCGGGCACGACGCTGCTCACGATCGACCACGACGACGCGCGCGAGGACGAGCAATGGCTCCATCTCCCGGCGCTCCGTCGCACGACACGCGTCACCGCGGGCGGTCGCGCGCGCTCCTTTCTCGGGAGCGACCTCAGCTTCGCCGACCTCACGCGCCGCCACCCCGACGACTTCGACGCCCAACTCGTCGGCGAGGAGACCATCGGCGACGAGCCCTGCTGGCACCTCGAGCTCACGCCACGCACCGACGCCGTCCGCGACGCCACTGGCTATTCGGCGCTCGAGACGTGGATCGGCCGCCGCACGCTCCTCGTCCTGCGGAGCAAGGGTCGGATGCTCGACGGCCGCTCCAAGTACGTGCAGGCGGACGACGTCGCGCGCGTCGGCGGCGTCTGGGTCGCCCGGCGGCTCTTCGCGCGCACCGTCCGGGGCACGACGCTCGAGTCCGAGACCGTGCTCGAGCACACCTCCTTGCGCTTCGACGACCCGACCGTCGTCCCCGCGCTCTTCGAGCCGTCACGCCTAGGCGATTGAGCCTGGGTCGAAGACGTCGCCGTCGCCGCGGTGGCGGAGCACGTTCGCGACGGGCATCCTCCGTTGATGCACTGGCGCGACATCGAACCACACGAGGGGGTGGGTCTCGAAATCGAGGTCGGAGCCCGCGTGCCGGCGTGCCGGCTCGAGGTGTCGAGCAGCGGTCGGGGCCGGTGGTGCGTCTCCGGGGTGCCGTGGGTGTGGGGGCGCGTCGATCCCGAGTTCTTCGGGGTCGACCTCCATCGACGCGACGACGAGTCGAGTCCTCACGTGATCGCGCCGTGGCGTGCCGACGAGGCCCGCGCTCAGTCGAGAGACCGCGACGCACTCGTCGCCCTCGCTCGCGCGCTCGACGCCTCGAATCGATCGCCGCTCTTTGCGGGCACTTGGCGGCTCGAGCTGGCGCGCAAACGGTGGGGCGCGCTCGGGGGCGTTGCTACGCGCCAACTCGACATCATCGACCTGGAGGGAGCCGCGTTGGCACCCGCCCACCGCTTCGACGACTGGGGCGCCTCCGGCTCGAACCGGGTCGCCCTCCTGCGGCGCCCTTCGTCGCCGACGTCGGGTCGCGTGAGGTCGTGGCGCAAACATGCGCGAGAAGGGACTCTGCCGCCCGTTCTGCTCACCTATGTCACGGGATGGTGCACCCATCTGCTGCTCGATGGGCACGACCGGCTGGTCGCTGCGCTGGCGGAGGGCGTGCTCCCCCGCGTGGCGATGTTGGCGTGTGTCGATGTCGTCGAGCAGGAACCGTCCGAAATCGAGCGCGACGGGTTCGTTCGCGCCTATGAGTCCATCCTCGCTTCCGCATCGATCGAGAGCCGTCAGCGGCTCAATCGCGAGCTGATCGACCGGTTTCGAAGCTCGGTCACTCAGCTCGCGAGCACCCGCGCCCGCTTCGTCGGCGACCCGAGCTGGGATGCTCGATGGGACGCCGAGGTCGAGGGCGAAAGCAGCGCGCGGCTCCGCTCACGCTGACGGGCTCGGTCGGCGCGGCTCTGCGTTTCGAACCTCGGAACGGGCACGTCGAAGAGCCCGAGAACGCCGAGCGCCTCAGCGTCGTTCGTGAGAACCTACCAGGATGCGCGTCCTCCTCTCGCTCGTCGTCGCGATGTCGCTGCCAGCCTGCGCGGGCGAAGGCGGCGCGCCTACGGAGGGAGTCTCTGGCGTCACCACGAGCGCGGGTGACGAGACCCCAGACCAAGCGCCGCACGACGCGCCGCGCGGCGCCGCTGCGGCCGCCAGCCTCGCCCCGGCAGAGGCGAGCCGGCCCGTGGACCCCGCCGCCCGCGCGATGCTCGACGCGCACAACGCCCAGCGCGCACGCCACTGCGCGCCGCCGCTGACGTGGTCCGATGAGCTGACGCGGGTCGCGCAGTCGTGGGCCGACGAGCTCGCGCGCCGCGGCTGCGCGTTCGAGCACAACCGCACGAGCTACGGCGAGAACCTCGCCGCGGGCACCTCGGGGCGCTTGTCCCCCGAGGCCGTCGTCGAGATGTGGTACCGCGAGATCGCGGCCTACGACTTCCGACGAGGGCGCTTCTCGATGGAGACGGGCCACTTCACGCAGGTCGTCTGGCAAGGAACCGAGCGGCTCGGCTGCGGCATGAGCACCTGCCGCGGCCTCGACGTCTGGGTCTGCAACTACGACCCGCCCGGCAACGTCGAGGGCCAGTACGCGGCGCACGTCCACCCCACCTCCTGCCGCTGAGCCGCGCCGACCGGCGCTCGGCCCACCGAACCCACGCAACCGACCTCCGCTCGAGTCGAGAAGGCGGCTCCACCCGGAGGTCCGATGACGCCCGACGACGAGCCGCCCGAGCCCGCCTCTCCCGCCCCCGCGCTGCGTCCCGAAGCCGACGCGCCGACCGAGCCGTCCGTCGACCCGCACAACCCCCACGACGGGCTCTTCCGCCGCATCTTCGCCGACCCCGACCACGCCGGCAGCCTCCTGCGCGCCATCCTCCCATCGACCTTCGTGCACAACGCCGACTGGTCGACGCTGACGCTCCTGTCGGGCGCGTTCGTCGACCCTTCGTTGCGGCAGAGCGCGAGTGATCTGCTTTTCTCCGTCGAGGTCGACGGTGCGCTGACGCTCGTCCAGCTCCTCATCGAGCACCAGAGCACGCCGCATCCGCACATGGCGTGGCGCGTGCTGGGCTACCAGATGCGCGCGAGCGAGCGCTGGCTCGCGCGCCGCAAGCACGCCGGTCCTCTGCCGATCGTCATCCCCGTGGTCGTCTATTGCGGCGAACGCCCCTGGAACGCGCCGCTCGATCTCGACGCGCTCTACGGCCCGCTCGACGCGCTCGGCCCGCTCACGCGCTGCGCGCCGCGCACGAGCTACCTGCTCGACGACCTCACGGCGCTCTCGCCCGCTGCGCTGGTCGCGCGCGGCCTGCCCGCCGCGGGGACGCTGGCGCTCTGGGCCCTGCGCAGCGTCGCCCGCCGCGACGCCCCGAGCACGGTCCGCCACGTCGCCCACCTCTTTGACGAGCTCCTCCGCACGCGTAGCGGCGCCGACGCCGTCTCCACGATCCTGCGCTATCTTGCAGCAGCGCTCCGCGACGAAGACCGCCCCCTCCTCGACGACACCCTCGCCCAGCTCAGCCCGCCCTCCAAGGAGCACTCCATGAGAACCATCGCCGACACCTACCGAGACGAAGGCCGCGTCGAAGGCCGCGCCGAGGGCCGCGTCGAAGGCCGCGCCGAGGGCCGCGCCGAAGGCCGCGTCGAAGGCCGCGCGGACACCCTGCTCAAGCAGCTCGCGCTCAAGTTCGGTCCCCTCGACGAGTCGACCCGAGCGCGCGTGTCCTCGGCCACGCTCGACGAGCTCGACCGCTTCACCGAGCGCGTCCTCTTCGCGTCGACCCTCGACGACGTCCTGAGCTGAGCCCGCTGCCACCTGCGTGAGGAGATCGAGGTCGTCGAGCTCTCGGCCCGGCTCTTCGGCGGGCGCGGGCCGCACACGCCCCCCGACCCCGAGGTGCTCGAAGAGCTCTGGCGGGTGGGGCGGGACACGCTCTCGGGCGCTTCGCTGCGCGCCTTGATCGGCCGGCTCGCCGACGCGCCACACGCCGAGGCGGTCGTCGCCGTGGTCTCGGGCGTCGAGGCCGCGCGGCGAGCCGGCGTGGCAGCAGATGACGCGCCCGATGGCGCCGACGGACGGAGGCTCGGTGGCGCCGAGGGATGGACGGCGCGCGATGGAGCCAACGACGAGGCACGATGGGCCCGGCTCAGCGAGCCGGCGCGGCCCGATCGCGCCGAGCTGCTGACGCCTCCACTTCGGGTCACCGACGTGGTGCCTGAGCACTCGCGGCAGCTCGCGAACGGTGGCTCGCCCAACGAGCGTGTCCGCGCCCCGCGCGCAGATTTCTCGGTTTTCACCGAGTCGTCTCAGATGTTCGGGACTTCGGGCGACGACGCCCGACTCGTGCTGGCTGACGCGGAGCGACCGTCGGGCCTCGCCCTCGTCGCCCACATGCTCCGGACCCCTCGACGGCGGAGGACGAGCTCCTCGACGCCGAGCTCGGAATTTCCCCGCGTTCTACAGGTGCGTCTCAGATGTTCGGGACTTCCGACGACGACTCCTCCGCCGATGATGGGTGCGTCGACGGGAGCTACGGATGCGTCGAAACGTTCCACTCGGCGCTTCCAACTCGAACGCGCGACGAGTTCCTCGACGCGGTGCTCTCGACCGCGCAGGCAGACGCTCCGAAATTCGGGGCAGCGCCTCGCTCGACCCCGTCCCCGGCGCTTCCGGCTCCGGTGCGCGACGGCGACCACGACGAGCCCCTCATCAGCGACGAGCCCCTCAACGACGATCCGTCGGCAACGCCCGCGCCGTTCGGGGGCTCCGACGCAGACCGCCTCGTGGAAGCGTGGGCAGCGACCTCGGGCCGTCGACGGCGCCTCGGATACGCGACGTTGCGCGTCCGCTGCCGCGAGGACGTCGCGCTGCACTTCCGGCAGCTCGAGGTGAGCTACGAGCGCGCGGGCCTGCCCGGCGGCTCCAGCGGCTTCCTTCGCTTCGCGGCGACCGCCCTCTTCCACGTGGTCCTGCCGCAGATCTCGCGCGAGCGGAAGTACCACGACATCCACGTCCGCGACCGGATGTGCTGCACGAGCCCGGTCTGCACGAGCCGCAACGTGACCTGCCACCACGTGAAATACCGCGCGCACCAGGGCGACGACGCCCCCGAGAACCTCACGAGCCCGTGCGACTTCTGCCACCTCGAGGGCGAGCACGAGGGGCGCCTGCGCATCCGCGGCGAGGCCCCGAACCTGCGGTGGGAGCTCGGGCGGACACCGATCCTCATCGTCGAGGGGCGCGAGCGTCGCGAGCCGCGGGCGTAGCGCGCTCCCGCGAGAGCGCGCGATCACGACCTGACGGCTGCTTGGTCGAGGGTCGATGCGGGGCGCGATGAAGTAGAAGAGCCCGCTGGAGCGTCGTGCTCCAGCGGGCTGCTTCAGGGTCGCGATGAAGGGGCGGCTCAGGGGCGCTGGATGACCTGCGCGCGCACCGCCGTCATCGGCAGACCCGCGCTCCAGCCGTCCTGCATGCGCATGTCGAGCGCGCAGCGGCGGCCCTCGATGCGGCGCCCGTCGCCGTCGATGCAGGCGGTGATGACGGGCTGGCAGCCGCGCGGGCCGCGGCGGACGACCTCGAAGCGCTCGAGGCCGTCGCCGTCGAGGTCGACGTCGGGCTGCGAGCCGGTCAGGCGGATGAGCGAGCCCGCCGGCGTGCCGCCGACGAGCAGGTCGACGAGGAAGGTCCCCTCGGTCGAGCCGTCGCAGGGCTCGGCGGGCTCGCCGGGGAGGAACATGTCCAAGAAGTTCGGGAGGAACGCGAGCGTCGCCACTGGGATGGCGCCGCAGAGCAGGCCGCTCTCGAGGCCGGAGACCTCACCGCCGGTCGCCGTCGTCGTGCCGCGGACCTGGCCCTGCCTGAGCTCGAGCGGGAGGAACGCGATGGGGATCGTGATGTCCTCGGGGCCGCCGGTGAGCGCGCGGCTCGCGACGCGGCTCTGGAACGCCGCGGTCGGGTTGCCCATCGCGTCGAAGGCGAGCTCGTCGGCGTAGAACTGGCCCATGCCCGTCAGGTTGTTGGCGGGGTTGTCGTCCGCGTCCTCCCCCTGGAACCACGCGATCGTGAACGAGGGATCGTTGGCCATCGCCGGGTCGTCGAGGCCGATCATGTGCATCAAGAAGATCAGGTCGCCGTTCTCGATGGCGCTGCCGAGGAACATGCTGTTGGCGATGTCGCGGAGCGGCCCGAGGGCGCGGGCGAAGGCGTTGTCGGGCTGGCCGTTGCCGCTGTAGTCGCAGCCGTCCATCGGGCCGCCGATGCGGAGCGAGCTCACGATGAGGCTGCGCTCGCGGACGCAGCCGAAGCAGCCGTTCTCGCTGAAGCGAGGCGCGTCGATGTCGCTGCACTCGGGGTCGGCGGACGGGTTCGACTCGCAGCTCACGAAGCGGCAGTCGACGCAGTCGTCGGAGTCGTCGTCGCATTGCTCGCCGATGTGCGAGTCGACGACGCCGTTGCCGCAGGTCTCGTCCGAGAGGCAGTCCGAGCGGCAGCCGTCACCGGAGCGGTTGTTGCCGTCGTCGCAGACCTCGCCCGGATCGACGTTGCCGTCGCCGCAGTAGGACTCGCGGCGGCACATCGAGTCGCAGCCGTCGCCGTCGGTGTTGTTGCCGTCGTCGCACTGCTCGCCCGGCTCGAGGATGCCGTTGCCGCACTCCTGCTCGATGCGGCACATCGAGTCGCAGCCGTCGCCGTCGGCCATGTTGCCGTCGTCGCACTCCTCACCGGGGTCGACGTTGCCGTCGCCGCAGAAGGGGCCGGGGCCCGTATCGGGGCGCGTGGCGTCGAACGTGATTCCAGCGTCGTCCTCTCCGATCGTACTGCTCTTCGAGCAGCCCATCGCGAGCACCACACCCACCGTCAGAATAAGCGAAGACCTCATGAAACCTCCAAGGGCGCCGACTGTAACGGAAACGTACTCCCCTCCGTAAGGGGTACCCCTGCGAGAGTCCTCACATTCGTGAACTCGGCGCACGAAGGTTTAGATCGCGAGCGCGGTTCGCTCTTGCGTCGGCGCGCGGAGGCTCGGTGGGCGTGGTTCGCGCGCCGTTCCGGCCTCGGTCCCGGCCTCGGTCCCGGTCCCAGCCTCGGTCCCGGCCTCGGTCCCGGTCCCGGCCTCGGTCCCGGCCTCGGTCCCGGTCCCAGCCTCGGTCCCGGCCCCGGTCCCGGGCCCCGCGTCGG
>JAHBWH010000118.1 GCA_019637115.1 Myxococcales bacterium
CCGCACCCGCCCGAGCCCGCGCGCCAAGACGAAGAGCTCGGCGTCGGCCGCCGCAAGCTCGGCCGGGCCGAAGTCCGAGCGCCAGTCGAAGCGGGGCGCACCGCCTGGTCGCGTGGCGGTCTCAGACGACTCGGACCCCGAGGGCCCCGCGCCTGACGAGCTCGATGCAGAGGGCCTCGCGCCAGACGAGCCCACGACAGAAGGCCTCGCGCCAGCGGAGCTTGACGACGCGGACGTCCGGGCAGAGCGCCGCGAGGGTGACCGGCGCGAGTCCGTCGACGGCGCGCGCGGAGCATCCACCAAGGCAACGAGCTCGACCATGGGGAGGACGGTACGACGAGGGTGTGACATCGAGACCGCGAGCGCGCGCCTCGAAGGGGCTGCTCTTGTCAGTCGTCGACGGAGACGAGCTGAGCGTGCCGCGCGCGATCGAGCTCGAAGCGGGTTCCGCGCTTCACGAGCTCTCCTTCGCAGCGGAACAAGACGCGCTCTTCGTGGGCTCGGAGGGCGAGGCGGTAGTCGTCGCGTTCCACCTGAACCTTCACGCGACGCGGACGACCGTCGACTGCGCCCAGCACTGTGATGGCGCCGCCTTGATCGAGATCGGCGCTGTCCAACTGGACGACGGCGCCTTCCAGCTCGAAGTCGGGTGAGGGTCCGGTGGCGCGGAGCACCCTCGCGGCTTCGCGAAACATCGGCGCCAGGTCGGCATTGAAAAGGACCTCCCGTGGGGTCTCGGGAGGCACCGCTCGCGCAGGCGCCCATGCGAAGCTCATCTCGAGATGGGTCGTCTCGTCACCGTCCACGAGCCCGCTGAGTGCGTCGCACAGGTTCGCGCTGATACCCTTCGCCGCACCTTGGACGAAGAGGTCTGCGTCGCCGCCGAGCGCGGCCACTTCTGCCGCCTCGCGGGCGCTCTGTGACGCGTGCGCCAGCATCAACGTCGCCCTCCGCTCGAACGGGATTTCTTCGCCCTCGGTGAGCAGTGCAGGCTGCAACAGCGGCGGGACGGGCGCGTGGAGCGTAATGACGAAGCTGCCCTCCGACGGTGCGGTCACCTTCACTCGGCGGAGGAGCTCTAGCGCCTCAGCTGGCTTGCGTGAGCGATAGACCGGGCGCGGATCACGGGCTGCGCAGGCGGCCGCCAGGTACAGCTCGCGGGTGTGCTCGAAGAGTCGCGCCGCGAGGAGAATGGGGACGCGACCCGCGCCGACGCTCGGCCCCGTCGACCGCAGTCGGACGATGTCGACCGTCGACGCGCGTACCTCTTCGACGATCCACCCCAACGGTCGTCCGCTCGACACCGCGAGCGTGTCGAGGATCTCGCGCACCCGCCGCCCGTAGTCTCGAAGGCCCGAATCCAGTGGCACCTCGACGACGAACTCGTCGTCCTCCGCGGTCGAAGCCTTTCGGAACGTTGCCGCGTGCGAGCCCTTGTCGACCAGGGTCCAACCATCGGCACGAAGCCATTCCGTCAACTGACGAGGCTCGACCTCGCCGAGCACGTGTCCCAGGTGCTTCATGGGAGCCCTCCCTCAGCGACCCTCGCCATCATCAACCGCAATCCCTCGACATCGAAGCGCTGGTCGTAGGGGATTGTCACTCGAACAGTGCTCTGGTTGCTCGATGCCGGACGGCCGCGAAGCGAGAGCCACCAGGCGCAGTGGCGGACCAGCATTCGCTCGTCGTCCTGTTCCACCTATCTCGAGGGGTCTTCGGGCACCGCAACGACGACGAGGATCCGCGGCACCTGGTAGTCGACATGGCGAAGCTCCTCGAAGTTTTTCACCTTGAGGTCGTAGGCCCAGCTTGGCTCCCTAGCCGGACGGCCGAGCTGACATTTGAGCTGCATGTCCAGCTTCGGAGAGCGCAACGTCCCGGCGGGGCCACGTGCCGCCAGCGTGAGGTCGACGCTGTCATCATCGGGATCCGTGCCATCCTGCACGCGGAACCCCACAGCGGCGGCGACCGCGCGGACGTACGCCCGACTGAACGCTTCCTGCCGATGCGAGACGTGCATGGACATCACGAACCTACGGCGCCGCAATTTACGCCGGACATCCGTGGTGCAAGATGAGCGGCGTGTGTCGACGCTGGCGTACGCGGGCCTGCGTCGTGCTCCAACGCGGGACCAGAGGAAGGAGGCTGGACCATTGGCGCAGCGTACCCTGGGAGAGTGGGGAGAGTGACACTCGGCGTCGACGCTTCCTGTGCGTGTTCCTTGGCCGGTTGGGGCGCAACCGCGATGGGCATCGGCGCTGCCATTCGCGTGCGTCCTGCTGGTAGACTCATTGGGTGTGCGCTCGGAACTGCGCGTTGCTCGCCCTCTTCGCCGTCCTCGCGCCTGCAGCGGCCGCCGCGCAGGCGCGCGGGTGGACCGAGCTGAGCCTCGGCGGTGGGGCGAGGGCCACGCGATACCTGCCGGTCGGCGTCGAACTCTGCGCGCCGGCGCCGCTCGCCGTCTTCCTCCACGGCGCGGGCGGCACGCCGGAGGCCTACCACGGCCACCTCGAAGCCCACGCCGAAGCGCTTGGTCTCGTGCTCGTCCTCCCCCAAGCCGCGGGCGCGGGCTGGGGAGGCGGCGACGTGTCCGCCATCGTGGCCTCGATGGACGCGGTGCGCGCGGAGCTCCGGGTCGATGAGCGACGGATCTACCTCGCGGGGCACTCGGCCGGCGGCGCCTTCGCCTATCTGCTGGCCTACGAAGGCAGCGAAGGCATCGCGGCGGTCTTCTCGATGTCGGCGCCCTACTACGCGATCGGCGCGCGCTCCGATCCGTCACACGCGGCGCCGATTCGCATGTACTACGGCGCCGACGACCCGAACTACACGGGCGGCTCCGCCGCCGCGCTCGAAGCCCAGTGGGCCTCGCTCGGGGTCCCCTACGCGACGGACGTCCAGCCGGGCTACGGCCACTCGACCTGGCCGCCCGCGTCGATCCGCGCCGGGCTCGAGAGCCTGCTCGCGGTGCGCTACCCCGGGGCGCCGACGCCTTCCACCTGCCCCGACGCCGACGCGGGTGTCCCAGGCGACGCTGGCGGCCCAGACGCGGGCCCGCTCGACGCGGGCGTCATCTCCGACGCTGCGGCTCCGCGACCCGACGCGGGCTCGCCCGCGGCCGGCGATGGAGGCGCGGGAGGCGGCGTGGAGGGCGGCTGCGCCTGCCAGGCCAGCGGCCCGCGGGATGCCGGCGCGCTCTTCGGGGCGTTGGTGTTCATCTTCGCACGTCGCACCAGGCGAACGGTCGTCAACAGTCCGGTGGTCGTGCTCACCCCGAACCCCGTGACGAGCGACGACAACCTGCTGTGCACGGCTTCCGGCTCCGACGTCGACGGCGATGCCGTGGCCTTCACGTATTCCTGGACGGTCAACGGCGCCATCGCGGGCTCGGGGGCGACGCTCGCCCACACCACGTTCGGTGTGGACGACGTCATGCGCTGCACCGCGACGCCGTACGACGGCATCGCAGCGGGCGCGTCCGGGCACGCCGAGACGACGATCCAGTAGCGACTGCGAGGTCACGATCGGACTGGCGATGGTGGGCGATGGTGCGAGACATCGCTCGTCGCCTCGAATCGCGACCAGCGTTCGGGACACCCCTTTGGACCGTGCATCGCGAGACGCGCTACAGGCTCGTGGCGAGATGCCTCGCTCGCGCCATCGTGCCCTCGTCGAGCCCCCGAAATCGCGGCCGTTTCGCCCGGTACGCCCGCTGCATTCGTCCCACGCATGAGCCTCGCGCGATCGTCCTACCCGCCGAGCCCTGCGCCGCCACCAGCGGCCCTGGCGATGGACGAGGGGTGGCCGTTGCATCTCTTCGCGACCCTGAGCGGCTCGGCCCTCCAGCCCGCTGTGCGGCTCGGATCCTGGCGAGTCGAGCGAATGCTCGGTCGCGGGGCGACCAGCGTCGTCTGGTCGGTCCGACATCGCACGCACGGGACCGTCGCGCTGAAGGTCGCGCACGGCCCCGCGATCTCCCTCGCGCGCTTCGAGGCCGAGGCCGAGCTCATGGACCGCGTGCGCAGCCGCTGGGTCCCTCGAGCCCGCGCGGTCGGTGTGCTCTGCGATGGTCGCCCGTTCCTCGCGATGGACCCCGCGCCGGAGGGGACGCTCTCGGTGCGTCAGGCTTGGTCGCCCGAGGACGTGTTCGAGCTCGCCCGCTCGGTCCTCCATGCGCTCGAGGACGTCCATCACGCGGGCGTCGTCCACTGCGACGTGAAGCTCGACAACGTGGTGGGCTCGCTGCGCCGTTGCCAGCTCGTCGACTTCGGCATCTCGCGCCAGATCGGCGAGCTCAACCGCACCGCCGATGGCGCCCCGGGGACCCCGACGTACATGTCTCCCGAGCAGCTGCGCGGCGACGTCGTCGGCGTCGGCGCCGACCTCTATGGCGTCGGCGTGCTCGTCTATCGCCTCCTCCGCGGTGTGATGCCTTTCACCGGACGGTCGAGCGCCGAGCTCTATCGAGAGAAGGCCCGCTCGTGCTTCTTCCCGATCTCGCACGCGCGTCCCGACGCGCCGATCGAGATCGACGCCGCGATGCGTCGTTGGCTCGCCGCGGATCCGGAGCGCCGACCGCCGAGCGCTCGCGCGATGCGCGCGATGCTGGCGGCGGTGCAGGCGAAATGGTCGCGGCGAGCGAGCTGGCGTCGCTCGAGCGCTCTCGTGTCTCGTCCGGATGCCACGACTCGGTCGCTGACCTCGGTGGGGTGAGCTCGTCGTCTCGTTGCGTTTCTCGGATAGGCTGCGGCGCGGACCACGCGATACGGTGATTGCCCATGAGCACGAAGCGAAGACAGAGCCCGGCGAAGAGGGCCGACCGCGACGACGCGCTGCCGATCCGGTTCGAAGCGACGGTGGAGGCGCTGGGTGACCGGACGATCCTCCGGCTGCCGGACGCCGCGAGCAAGGCGCTCCCGTCTCGGGGCCAGGTCGCCGTGCGCGGCGCCCTCGACGCCCACCCGTTCGAGACGGTGCTCGAGCCCGATGGGGAGTTCGGTCATTGGTTGAGCGTCGAAGCGTCGCTGCGCCGAGCGGCTGGCGTCGAGCCGGGTCAGCGGGTCGAGGTGGCGGTCGCGCTGGCCGGCGAGTGGCCGGAGCCGAGCGTGCCGCCTGATCTCGCCGAGGCGCTCTCGGACGCCTCGCGCGAGATCCGTGAGCTCTGGGGGGCGATCACGCCGATGGCCCGCTGGGAGTGGGTCCGGTGGGTCAACGCGACCAAGAACCCCGAGACCCGCAGGCGGCGCGTCGAGGTGAGCATCTCCAAGATGCGCAGCGGGAAGCGGCGGCCTTGCTGCTTCAACCTCGCCTCTTGCACGGACCCGGACCTCGCCAAGAGCGGCAAGCTCGTTCGGCGCCAGCCAGCCGCGGATTGAGCCGTCCATCGAGCCCTCTCGAGGCCGCGGAGACCGTCGCTCGCCGCGATGGCGCTGCTCGCGTGGTGGCCTCGTGGGCCAGCGGATGTGATGACCACACCCGTCAGCCTGGCGCTCGGAGAGGACGTCGTTCACGCGATGGCGGGTACGGTGCTCGATTCCGATCGCTCTGGGTGCGCACCTGTGGTTCGAATGACCGAGGGGGCGGCGCTCTTCGACGTCCGAACGATTGGGTTCACGGTCGCGGTGCCGGACGGGACCGTCCGAGTGCGAGGGACGGTCTTCACGGTGGTCGTGGCTTCGGGCCTCAGCCGCGTCGACGTGTACGAAGGAACGGTCGAGGTGTCGTCGCGGGATGAGGTCGTCGTGCTGACCGCGGGGGAGCGCTTCGGGGGCAATCGTCATGCCGTGCCCGACGCTTTGGTCCTGCAAGGCCGACTCGCGGCGCGGGAGCGCGCCCGTTCCGCGCGTGAGGATCGTCCCCAATTGTCTGAGCCCGCGAGCGCTGGGGTCGAAGGCTTCCAACACCGTTCTTCAGGGCCTGCGTCGCCCCGCGATCGGGGCGTGGAGGAGAGCGTTTTGCTTGCCGGGCCTGTCGAGCGCCGGTCTGTGGCGAGTCCTACGACTCCCACGGCTCCCACGACCCTCCGCGAGCCGCGGGTGGAGCCGCCTTCGCTCGAAGCGGTCCGCGCGCTCCTCGAAGCGGGTCGGCATCAGGACGCGAGGGACGCAATCCTGCGTGCGCGCCCCACAGACGACGCCCAGGGCGAGTGGGCGCTGCTGGAGGGCGACGCGGAGCGGGGTCTCCGGGCGGCCGACCGGGCTGCGGCGGCCTACGAGCGCGCGGCAACTCACTTTCCGCCGACGCGAGCCGCGGTCGCCGGATATCTCGCGGCGGTGCAGTTCGCCGCTGCGGGAGCGCCCGTCGAGGCGTTGGCCGCGATAGAGCGTTGGCACGTCGCGGAGCGTGGCGCTCCGCTCGAGGAGCGTGGTGTCGCGCTGCGTGCGACGCTTCTCGCTCGGACCGGCCGAGATCGCGAGGCGCGAACGTCGGCGCGGGCGTACCTCCTCGCGTTCCCGAGCGGGGAAGCGCGCGCCCGCATGCAGCGATTGCTGGAGGAGGCGAGCGTCTCCGACTAGGAGTAGCCCGCGCGGGCCCGAGCGCCCACCACCGAGGAGCTCCCCACCGTGTGCCGCACAGTCCTCCGCCTCACCACCGCCACTGCGTTCACCTGCGCGCTCCTCGCGCTCGGGCTGCCGGCGTGCGGCGGCGACGAGCCCGACCACGCGCTCACCGCCGAGCAGGCGCTCGACGGCTACTTCGCGAGCCAGTGCGCGACCTACCACCGGTGTCGCAGCAGCTTCCCGCCCGGCGACGCGCTCTTCGTCCGGTTCTACGGAGCCGACGAGGCCGCGTGCGTCGAGCTCTCGAAGGAGGAGCTCGACGCGCACCTGATCATCGCCTCCATCGAGGCGGGGCGGGTCCGCTACGACGCCGGCCGAGCGCGGGTGTGCATCGACTCGCCCCGCTGGACGAGCACCACGTGTGAGGCGCTGTGGAGTCCCGACGACGACGACTACACGCCTCCGCCCGAGTGCGAGGAAGCGTTCTCCGGCACCCTCGAGGAGGGTGATGCGTGCACCCACGCGTTCGACTGCGTCGGCGCGGGCGCGTTCTGCGGCGTCATGGGGACTTGCGTCCGCTGAACGCTCGCGGTCCGTAGGCCCATCGGATCGCCCACCAGCATCGCATTCGCGCTCGTTGCGCGCTGGACCGGTGCGAGACGCACGATGATGTGTCGCAGATCGTCATCGTCCTTTAGCCCTCGAGTGGGCTGTCGTGCGACGAACCCGAACGGGCTGGCAGCTCATCACGGAGGTCACGGACCCGGCCGGTCGAGCCTCCTGAGGCGACGTGACGTACTAAGGCGCGATCACGAGAGGCGTCGCGTCGCCGTCCGCGACCCCGTCGCCGTCGGCGTCGACCTGGAACACCGCATACCCGGGGAGGGGGGTGCGGGCGCGGCCGGGGTTCGTCGTGCCCGCAGCGAAGGGTGGCAATGCCTGGTTCGAGGTGAACCCGCCGTCGCTGTTCACCATCACCGCCGCGACCGCGACCGTGGCGCGCGTGGGCACCCGGCCTGCGAGCTCAGGGTAGAGCCGGTCCCAAGGAACGAACACCTCGAAGCCATCCCCCTCGCGTGGGGACGCTGCCACGCCGCGGGTGCGCACCCCTTCGCCGAAGTTGAGCGCCGCGGGGTGCCAGCCGAGCGCCGCGGGCCGACCAAAGGGCGGACGTAGACCGCGCAACCCTGCCGCCGGTGAGAGCTCGTCGAGGTGTGGGTCGGCGCCACCGAGGCTCACCACCGCGAAGTCCGCACCGAAGTTTCCGAGCGAGGGCGCCGTCACGTTCGAACGGGTCAGCAGCGCATCGGCCGCTCCGTCGTCGTCGCTCAGGGTGCCTGCCAGGTTCGCGAGACCAGTGCCCGCCCCGTGGTCGACGTCGAGCCACAAGACGATCGCGTTTCGGCCCCACTCGAAGAGGCCCTCGACGCCCACGAAGAGACCATGCTCGTCGGCGTCGAGACGGAGCACGTCGAGCTGGTTGATGCTCTCACCGAAGCCACTCGCAACGGCCTGCATGCTCACGATGTGGCGCAGGTCGCTCAGGTGCCCATCGGGGACGAGCACCCGAGGCGGTGGGGAGAGCGCCTCGCCCACGATCCGCGCTCGCGCGACGGCGTGCACCCAGCGGTGATCTCGAAGCGCACCGTCGAAGACCTCGGTGCCCGGCCCGCTCGCGAACACGTCGACCCGCGCGTTGGTGTGGTTGCCCCAGCGCCAGCGGACCGCCGGGAGCTCTCCCGCAGGGCGCTGCGTCACGACCTCGAGCCCGCCACACTCGTGATCTGCGGTGACGATCAAGGTGACGTCGTCGCGACCCGCCGCCCACTCGATCACGGCGGTGACGGTCTCGTCGAACGCGATCGTCTCGGCGACCGTGTTGGCCAGATCGTTGCCATGGGAGGCCATGTCGATGCGTGCCCCTTCGACCATGAGAAAGAAGCCCTCGGGCCGCGCGTCTAGGACGCGCAGCGCGGCGAGCGTCATCTCGGAGAGCGTGGGCTCACGCGTTCCGGGCGACCGCTCGCGGACGTACGTCATGTGCTCGGGTGCGAAGGCTCCGAAGAGGCGCTCTACTCGCGTGGCGGTGGCGGCGGCGAGCTGGTCGCGGTCGTGGACGATCGCGTATCGCGCTGCCTCGAGCGCCTCAAAGAGCCCTTCGTCACGTCGTGCGGATCCCGGGCCGGAAGGCATGAAGAACCGCGCGCCCCCGCCGAGCATCACGTCTGGCTGCACCGTGCGCGCCTGGTCCGCGGCGATCCCGACGTAGTCGTGGCGCGTCACGTTGTGCGCAGAGAACGCGGCTGGAGTGGCGTGGGGGATCGACGCGGTCGACACGATCCCCGATCCCATCCCGCGCGACCGCGCAAGCTCGACGAGCGTCTCGAGCGGCCGGCGCTCGCGATCGAGCGCGACGCGGCCATTGTATGTGTAGACGCCCGTCGCCATGGCGGTCGCCGACGCAGCGGAGTCCGTGATTCCACTCGGACCTCCCGTCGTTAGCTCTCCCCGGTGCGGCAGTCGCTGCATGGCGAGCGCGTCGGACGAGCCGTGGGCGAAGGCAGAGGCCGCCTCGATTTGTCCACGCCCCATGCCATCACCGATCATCAGAATGACGATCGGCCGTGCCGCCGCGGACCCACCATCGGGCTCCTCCGAGCCACTTGCGTCTGGCGCGACCGCGGCGTCGGCGTCGCGACCCGCGTCGAGATCGGCAGGCTCGCCCGCGTCGGGGTCTCCCGTGTCGACCTCATCGCGTCCCCCATCCGGGCGCCCTCCATCGATGCCTCCGCCGTCGATGCCTCCTCCAGCGTCGCCGTCCCCCAATCGCGGCCCACAGGCCGAGAACGTGAGGGCGAGGAGCGCGAACGCCGCCCGCAGACCCTTCGAGCGCCTCCGTTTCGGTCTCGTCTCGGCCATGCTGAAAGTGTATTGATGGGGCTCGCTACTCGCGCAAGGGTCACGTCGAAGAAAGCACCGCCTCGGCCCATGCGTCGAGCTGGCGAGTCGAGCTTCTGTCAGCAACGATCCCGGCGGAAGCACGCCGCGCCCCCACCGGAGCGCCAGCACGTCTGCACACCCGCGCAAACGTTTGGCGTGGCGCCACATCGGTCGAAGCAGGCCATCCCTCCCTGCGAGCGACCGCACGTCACGATGTCGTCGTGGCTGGAGGTGAACCACGCGGCGCCCCAGTAACTCTCGAGGCAAGGAATGAGCGAGCCGCAGGAGCCTCCGCCGAAGCTGCCCCCCCCACCGCCCCCACCGCTGCTGCCGCCGCCGCCACTGTTGCCGCCGCTGCGCGTGAGCACGAACTGGCTGCCGGATTCGCTCATCGTCAGCTGGCGAGAGTCTCTCGCCACACGACCAAGCTGGGCACGCCAGAACGCCTGCACGCCCGCGGCGGGCGCGAAGCGCAGCCCCGACGCCAGGACGCCTCGTTCCACCTGCTGGGCGACGCAGTCCACGAGCGCTGGCGCGTAGCGGTTGGCGGCGGTCGTGAAGAGCCAGACCTCGGGCGGCGAGCTCGACCGCACGGCCGCGACGCCCACGATCTGGTTCTGCTCGCGGACCACGAACGTGCGAAGGAAGTCGCGGGAGCGGACCGCTCCGTTCACGTAGTCGGTCACGTAGACGAAGTCATCGATGCCGCGCGGAGGGGCGACGGCCCGTACGTGGCCGACCACGGAGGAGTACGTCGGCCCCATCATCGCGTTCGAGACGTAGTTCGCTTGGGCGGTGAGGAAGAACCCCTCGCGGCGCCAGTCGACCGTCGTGAGCTCGCTGCACTCGATGCTCGCAGCGGCGACCGGCGCGGGCTCAGGCGCGCAAATCGAGAACGGGGCAGCACCCGAGCCCCGCAACAAGGTCGCTCCAGATGCGCAGAAGCGCGCTTCGTCGCGGTTGACGGCGACGCCGTAGGGCGCGCGTAGCGAGCGCCCATATGCCGTCAGCTGGCCAGCGCGGTCGAAGACCGTCTCGGGACGCACGGAGGTGTCGAAGCGGTGGCGCCACCAGCGCAGGTCCGTGCGCGCGTCATTGATGGCCCGCGTGAACTCACCGCGACACACGCCCTCGGGCAGCGGGAAGGGGCGACCGTTGCAACCGACCCCACCTGGGTTCTCCGTGCAGCACTGGTCGTGCAGCATGCTGCCCACCGAAACGCCTTGGAACTGGTGGGTGCCCGGCAGATTGCGGAACTCGGGGTCCGACACGCAATAGGGATTCCCAATCACGCTCTCGAATGCGGGGCCGGTCCAATTCGGCCCGCAGGCGTTCGGCGTACGTCGATCGGCCTGCAGAGGCGTGCATTGCGACCCCACCGCCCCCTCGCACGGGTTGCCCCGTAGAGTGCCGGTGCCGCAGCGATCCGGCCGGAAGCAGGCAGCCCCACCACCGCCACGCCAGCACTCGACCACCTCCGGACAAACCGCGGGGATATCGCCACAGTGGTGCTCGAAGCACGCGAGGCCGCCGCCGTTTCGGCCGCACGTGAGCACATCGGCGTGTTGCTCCGTGAAGCATGCCGCGCCGCCGTACCCAGCCAGGCACGCGGTCAACGCCCCGCATCCGAAGCGATAGTGGTCGAGGACACGTCGCGCACGGTTGCGTTGGGCCTCTACGATGTTCGTCGCGCTTTCGTCGACACGCTCGAAGCGTGACCACGTCGCGAGGTCGAACCGGCTCGCCTGATTGATTCGCCAAAGCCCCACCGCGACGTCGCTCGGGATGTCGGCCTTGGTGATCGGCCCCGTCCCGAGCAGGTTGGTGTTCCAGGGCTCGTGACGACTCCCCGGATCGTGCCACGCGGCGCCCGCGTCGATCAGGACGCCGCGCCAGTAGGTGTTGCCGCGCTGGTCCCGAAACCGCGCGAAGCCACCGTTGTTGCCGTTGCTGGCAGGGCCGTCGACGTTGCCAGCGACATACGAGGCGATCGCCATGCGGGCCAGCTCGCGGCGCAGTTGCGTGCCGGTGAGGTCGCGGGGCGCTCCCGCCGAGAGCGGTGTGTACGCAGTCCACAGGCGGATGAGCGCGCGGCCTTCGCTCGGTACGTGCGCTGCTTCCGGGAACACGTCCGCCAGACCGACGGCGTCGAAGAGGTGGTAGAGCTGCACGTCCTTGTAGCGGTCGTTCCAGTAGGGGTCCGAGCCGTGAAACTGCGCCGACAGAAACGCGATAGGACGCCCCGTATAGTGGCGCTCGGGACGAAGCCTCTCGACGCGGAGGGTCCCAGCGTTGGCGCTCTCGCGCGCACCGCCGAAGAACTCGCTCACGGAGATCGGCCCCTCCGCGCGCGCCGCCGATCGATCGCGAGCATAAAGCTCGAGACTCCCCATGATGACCCCGCGGGTAGGGAACTGCTCGACGCGGTCCGCTGGACGAGCGCCCGCCAGCAGGGACTCGTCATCCTCGAGCCCCTCCGAGATCCCGCTGTCCGAGACGATGCCGCCGTCCCACGGATGAATCGCCGAATCGAATGGCTCACACGCAACGATTGTTGCGGTCAGAAGAAGCAGCGAAATGTGAGCCATATTCGCGAGTAAACGCCGATTCATTTTCTGCGTGTAGCACGACGAACCACATGAGGCTGCAAGGAGATACGTGCTGAAAGTGCCTGTGGTCGGTTCCGAAAATTACAGGTCGAGCGCCGACCTGCCGCTCCTGTGAGTCTGGCGGTGGAGTGCCGTCGCGAGCCGCCCTGCTGCCGCCCCGAAGCTCGTTGGGGGCAGCTCGGCCCAGATCCAGCGCACGGAGCATCCGGCGCACGGAGCGTCCGCCCCACGGTTCCTTCGAGTTCCAACCGCAGAGGGCCGCCGACGGAGGCGTCGAGCACGCCATCGTGCGCCGCGATCAAAAGAGGCTACCCTCCCGCCGTGATCGGCAGGCTCACGGGCACGGTGGGAGACCACGGCGTCGACGGCAGCGTCATCCTCGACGTCAAGGGCGTCGGCTACGAGGTGCACGTGCCGATCGGCGCCCTCGGGCGCCTCGCGGAGGGCGCCGAGATCACGCTGCACGTCCACACCCACGTGCGCGAGGACGCGCTGCAGCTCTTCGGCTTCGACAGCGTCGAGGGCAAGCAGGCCTTCCGCGCGCTGCTCGGGGTCTCGAACGTCGGGCCGCGCCTCGCGCTCGCGATCCTCGGCGCGCTCGACCCCCACGCGCTCGCGCAGGCCATCGCGAGCCAGGATCGCGTCGCGTTCAAGGGGATCCCGGGCGTGGGCAAGAAGACCGTCGAGCGGATCTTGCTCGACCTGCACGGCAAGCTCGTGATCCACGGGAGCGTACCCGTCGCCAAGCCCATCGCGCGGCCCGCCCCCGCGAGCCTGCCCACCGGGCCCGCAGCCGAGGTCGTGATGCTGCTCGTGAACATGGGTTACAAGCGCCCCGAGGCCGAGCGCGCGGTCGAGCCGCTCGAGCTCGAAGGCAAGACCCTGCAAGAGCTCCTCCGCGAGGCGCTGGCGAACCTCTGAGGGTGATGGGCGAGATGGCGCGAGAGAACACGACCCTGCACGGCGACGCCCTCGACGAGGACCGCACCTACGACATCTCGCTGCGCCCGTCTCGCTTCGAGGACTTCGTCGGCCAGGAGAAGATCAAGGACAACCTCCGCGTCTTCGTCGAGGCGGCGCGGCGACGTGGCGAGCCGGTCGACCACGTCCTGCTCAGCGGCCCGCCGGGTCTCGGCAAGACCACCCTCGCGATGATCCTCGCCGCCGAGCGGGGCGTGACGCTCCACCTCACGAACGCGCCCGCGATCGAGCACAAGGGCCAGCTCGCCTCGCTCTTGACGAAGCTCGACCCCGGCGACGTGCTCTTCATCGACGAGATCCACCGCCTCCCGCCCGCGATCGAGGAGAACCTCTACACGGCGGTCGAGGACTTCCGCATCGACATCGTACAGGGCGACGGCCCCTACGCGCAGACGCTCTCGCTCCCGCTGCACCCCTTCACGCTCGTCGGCGCGACGACGCGCACGGCCCTGCTCACCAACCCGATGCGCACGCGCTTCGGCTACGACGCGCGCCTCGACTACTACACCCCCGAGGAGCTGACCACGATCGTGCGGCGTAGCGCGCGCCTGCTCGCGCTCGAGACCGAAGAGGAAGCCGCGCACGAGGTCGCGCGGCGCGCGCGCGGGACCCCCCGCATCGCCAACCGCCTCTTGCGGCGCGCGCGCGACTTCGCGGAGGTCCTGAGCGACGGCGTGCTCGACCTCGCCACCGCGAAGCGCGCGCTCGACCGGCTCGACGTCGACGCCGCCGGGCTCGACGAGATGGACCGCAAATACCTGCGCATCCTCATCGACCACTATGACGGCGGCCCCGTCGGCATCGAGACGCTCGCGGCCGCGCTCAGCGAGCCGCGCGACACGCTCGAGGACGTGTACGAGCCGTACCTGCTGCAGCAGGGCTTCCTCGCCCGCACGAGCCGTGGCCGGCTCGCGACGGGCCGGGCCTACGAGCACCTCGGCAAGAAGCGGAAGCGCTCGGACCCAGAAGGGCAGCAGGGGCTGTTCTGAGCGCCTTCAGGCGCGGGGACCGCGCTCGGGCCGCGTCGGGCGCATCACGGGGCGCGTCGCGCTCGAGCAGCCGGCGCTGCGCCGCGCGATCAAGGCGCGTCGGGCCCCACGTCGTCTGGCGGGACGTCGCCCTCGAGCAGCAGGCGCTGCGCGGCGGCCACGGAGTCGTCGGCGCCCGCGAGCACCAGGGTGTCGCCCGCGTCGAGCACCTCGCGGCCCGTCGGCGCCACCTTCCGCGTGCCGTCGTGGTCGAGGATCGCGACGACGCTCGCGCCGGTGCGCGCGCGGAGGTCGAGGTCGGCGAGCGTCTGGCCGACCGCGAACGAGCCCTTCGCGAGCGTGACGCCGGACATGCTGTCGAGGCCGAGCATGCCGTCGACGATCGAGGTTCGCGACTCGTCCGCGCGGCGGCTCCCCGCGGCGGACTCCTCGGCGGCCTGCCGCGCGACCAGCGCGAGCACGCGCTCGGCGCCCGAGCGCACGTCTTGCTCGAGCTCGCCCGCGCGCCGCCAGAGGAAGAGCAGGCCGACGGCGGCGAGGCCGATCAGGATCGGGAGCGGGAAGGTCGCGCCGACGAAGGGGCTGATGGCCGCCGCGACCGGGGCTCCGATGCCGAGCAGCACGAGGAGCTGCGCGGAGACCTGGACGAGCCGCCTCACGCCGTCGGATTGCTCACCTGTCGCGAGCTCGGCGACGACGGCGCCGAAGTTGCGCGAGGTGAGCACGAGGTGGAGCGCGATGGGCACGATCGCGGCGGCCGCGCCGAGGAGGATCACCCGGCGATCCCACGGCGGCTCGACGCCGAGCGTCTCTCGGAGGCGCGCGCTGAAGGGCGCGATGCGCACCGAGACGACGGCGACGACCGTGACGAGGAGGGCGCCGTCGATGGCCGTCGCGATGAGCGCCCTGCGGAGGCGCTGCCGCGGCGCGGTGCCCCCCGGCGCGCGCCGCAGGCGCTGGAACCACGCCTCGTAGAGCGAGAGCAGCGTGCGCAGCCGGTCGGGGAGGTGGTGCTCCACCCAGCACACCAGGCGGTCCGCGCTGCCGAGCGCGATCGGCGTCGTGAAGGCCGTGAGCACCGCGACCGTGACGAGCACGGGCTGCAGCTCTGGTCCGACGACGCCCGCCGAGACGCCGATGGCCGCGAGGATGAACGCGAACTCGCCGATCTGACCGAGCGCGAGGCCCGACGAGAGCGAGCGCCGCAGGCCGTTGCCCGAGAGCATCCCGGCCAGGCCGACGACGACGAGCTGACCTGCGATCACCACGCCCGTCGCGACGAGCGAGAGGTCGAGGTGCTCGAGGGCGAGGCGCGGGTCGACGCTCATGCCGATCGAGACGAAGAAGATCGCGGCGAAGACGTCGCGGAGCGGCGCGACGAGGTGCTCGACGTCGTGCGCGCGGCCGGACTCGGCGACGAGCAGGCCCGCGAGGAAGGCGCCGAGGGCGACGCTGTAGCCTAGGTAGGTTGCGAGCAGCGCGAGCCCGAAGCAGATGCCGCAGACGAGCACGACCAGCGCCTCGGGCCGGCCGAGCTGCGCGACGTGCCGGACGACGCGCGGCACGATGAGCAGGCCGCCTGCGACGAGCGCGACGAGCACGGCGCCGAGCTTGCCGAGCGTCCGCGCGAGCTCGCTCGCCTCGAGGCCGCCGCCCGCAGCCACCGCCGTGAGCACGGCCGCGAGCGTGATCGCGAGCACGTCCTGGACGACGAGCACCCCGAGCACGTGGTCGCGCAGATCGCGGCTCGCGCCCTTCTCCTCGAAGACTCGGCTGACGACCATCGTGCTCGAGATGCACAAGCCGGCGCCGAGGAAGAGCGAGGGCACGGGAGCCCAGCCGACGAAGCGGCCGAGCGCGTAGCCCAGGCCGAGCATCGTGGTGACCTCGACGAGCGCCGTGGCGCCCGCCGTCGGGAGGACCCCCAGGAAGCGGTGGAGGCGCAGCTCGAGCCCGACCGTGAACATGACGAGGACGACGCCGAACTCGGACATCGTCTCGACGCGATGCGGGTCGGCGAAGATCGGAATGGAGAGGTAGGGGCCGACCAGCAGGCCCGCGAGGAGGTAGCCGAGGATCGAGGGCTGCTTCAGCCGGACCGCGAGCAGGCCCGTCACGGCGCCGACGCCGAGAACCACCGCGAAATCAGAGAGAAAGCCGATGTCGTGCAAAGGTCCGGAGCGCGCGGGTCCCGTCCCGAGCGAGGACCGGTATGGACGAGCGGCGCGTTTCCATCAAGGGCGTCGTGCGCTCGCGCAGCGCTCTCAACCCGAAGTTCATCGCCGCGGATGGACGGCGTGGGGGTCGTTACCGCGCCGACGAAGGACAGACCCGAGCCTATTCGAGGAGGTCGGCGAGCGAGATCGGCGTCGAGGGCCTGAGCGACCCGGGACCAACTTCGGGTCGAGGTACTCGCTGCCGCGCACGCGAGCCTGGCGGCGGAATCGCCGGGGCGGTAGAGTCGCCGTGAATCTGGCGCCGCCTGTTGCGTCGGATGGCGGACGACCTCATGCGCGCCCTCTCTCGACTCGTCGCCCTCGCGGCCCTGCTGACCAGTCTGCTCTTCGTGAGCGTCGCGGCCGCGGACGCCCTCGTCGTCGTCGAGGTGCGGACGGCGGGGGGCCAGCCTGTCGACGGCGAGGTCGCCCTCCGCCCGGCGGGCGGGGGCGCGGGCCACACCTGCCGAACCACCCGCGGAAACTGCCGCATCGCGGACGTCCCGGGCGGCCGCTACACGGTGGTCTTCACCCCCGCGACCGGCGCGCCGACGGCGCCCCGCCCCGCCATGATCCCGCCCGAAGGCACCGTCACCCTCCACGTCGCGGCGCCCTGAGCCTCGCGGATATTCGCGCGATCGTGGCTCTCCCCGACCGACTCTCGCTCTTCGTGTCGTGCGCGCCTGGCCTCGAGCCATGGCTCGCCGCCGAGGTCGACGCGCTGCTCGGGCCCCGCGCCCAGGTGGTGCCGGGCGGCGTCGAGCTCGAGGGCGACCTCTCGACGGTCCACCGCGCCAACCTCCAGCTCGGCCTGGCCCAGCAGGTCCGCGTCCGCGTCGGTCGGTTCCGCGTGACGGCGCTGCCGGATCTCGTGCGAAAGGCGCAGAACCTCCCGTGGGAGCGGTGGCTCGCGCCGGGCGCGCCGATCCGGATGCGCGCGAGCGCGCGGCGGTCGCGGCTCTACCACACCGGCGCCATCAACGAGCGCATCGCGCGGGCGATCGGGGCGCGGCTCGGCGCCGAGCCCGTCGTCGTCAAGGGCGAGGACGAGCGCGGGCTGCTGGTCCACGCCCGGTTCGAGCACGACGAGGCGGTGCTCTCGGTCGACACCTCGGGCGATCCCCTCCACCGCCGGGGATGGCGGCTCGCGACCGCGAAGGCGCCGCTGCGGGAGGATCTCGCGCGCGCGCTGGTCGTCGTGAGCGGGTGGGATCGGCAGAGCGTCCTCGTCGATCCGATGATGGGGTCGGGGACGATCGCGATCGAGGCCGCCTTGCTCGCGCGGGGCATGCCCCCCGGCGCGGGCCGGCGCTTCGCGTTCCAGGACGCGCCCGAGCACGATGAGCGCCGCTTCGAGGCGCTCCGGGCGCGCCTCGTGGACGCCGCGAAGCCCGCGCTCGCCGCGCCCATCGTCGGCCGCGACCGCGACGCGGGCGCCGTCGCGGCTGCGACCAGCAACGCGGCGCGCGCTGGGGTCGAGCTCGAGCTCGTGCAGGCGCCGCTCAGCGCGCCGCTGCCCACGGCCGACGTCGGCGCCCTGGTGACGAACCCCCCGTGGGGCCTGCGTGTGAGCGGCGGACGCGACCTGCGCCCGCTCTACCAGCGCCTGGGCGAGCTCGTGGGCGCACTCCCGCCTGCGTGGTCACTCGGCGTCGCGTGTGGTGATCCGCGCCTCGCCAAGCTCGTCGGGCCCCTGACGAGCGCTGCCGTCCAAAGCAGCGATCGTGCGAGCAGCCCACCCGCACCGCACATGACCAGCGACGAGGCGAGCGAGGCGAGCGAGTCGAGCGAGTCGAGCGAGGCCAGCGAGGCCAGCGAGGCCAGCGAGGGTAGGGCGCCGCAGCGCAGGGGTGGGCGTCGCGCTGCGTTGAAGCGGGCGCTGCTCACCGACGCGGGGGGCACCAAGGTCGCGTTCTACGTCCGCGCGTGATCGCGAGACCGTTGAGATTGCGCACGCCACGAGCTGTCCCCGCGCGCGTCGGGGAAGCCCCGGACGTCGCCGTCGCGGGGCGCGTGGCGCGAATTGGCGCGCGTTGTCGACCTCAATCGTGCCGAATCGCGCCGAGCTCACCCCGCAGCGATGTGTCAGATCTGCGCGGGGTGAGGGAATCGTTGGGATTCCTTCCGATCCGCGGCGTGGACCTTTTGGACGACACGTTGTATGACAGCGCGCCGGTACCGGTTGGGCATGGGCTTCTGGGTGGTTCGCGACCTGGGCTCGGGCTCGGGCGGTCGTCCGCAAGGAGCATTGCATGCGAGCCGTTCGAATCTTCCGCGGTGCGGCGTCCTCGACGTCGTTCGCGCTCCTCCTGAGCTTGGCTTCGGGTCTCTGCCTCTCCACCGCGTCGGCGCAGTTCGACGACGAGTTCGACGAGGAATTCTCGCCGCCCGCGGCGACCCCGGCGGCGCCTGCTCGGGCGAGCGGTGGCTTCGACGACGAGTTCGACGATCCCGCGCCGCCTGCTGCCGCGACGCCGACCGTCACCGAAGACGACTTCGACGACGACCTCGTCGAGCGCCCGGCGCCGCGGCCCGAGCAGCCGCGCGAGGCGCGCGGCCTCCGCGAGCGCCTCTTCGCGACGAGCCACAACACCTACATGGGCCCGACCGGTGGTCTTCACGTCGTCGACGCCGGCGGCGGCGCGACCGGCTCGTTCCGCGTCCAGCTCGCGACCGACTTCTTCTTCTCGAACGGCTTCATCAACCCCGACGACGACGCCAAGCACATCGGCGGCTCGCTCTCGGTCGATTGGACGGTCCACGAGTTCATCGAGATCTGGGCCTCGATCCAGAGCTACGCGAACTCGAACGCGACGGGCGATCCGACGCTCTTCCAGGTGCTCGGCGACACCCAGCTCGGCATCAAGGGCTTCTACCGGGTGCTGCCCTTCTTCACCATCGGTGGTGACCTCTCGCTCTCGCTCCTGAACACCGTCGGCGACATCGGCCTCGTCTTCAAGAGCACGAGCGTCGGTCTGCGCGCGAACGCGAGCCTCGATCTGCGCGGGCTCGACAACCCCATCCCCTTCATCGCGCGCTTCAACTTCCAGTACTACTTCGACAACAGCTCGAACCTCATCTCGGACGTCGAGCAGCAGCGCTACAACAACCTCGACGGCGCCGCCCCGATCGAGAACGAGTTCCGGCACCTCATCACGAACGTCGAGCGCTTCGGTCTGAACATCAACCGGACCGACTTCATCAACATCGGCCTCGGCCTCGAGGCGCCCTTCGAGGTGATGGACGACTTCTTCCTCCAGCCCCTCGTCGAGTGGACCTGGCGCATCCCGGTCAACCGCCAGGGCTACGACTGCCTCTTCATCCCCTCGATGCCGGGCGGCTCGGACCCCGCCGAGGGTCAGGACGGCTGCCTCGACCGCCAGGGCGTCGGCAGCTTCCCGATGAACCTGACGATCGGCCTCCGGGTCGCGCCGCCCGTCCGCGGGCTCTCGTTCCTGCTCGCGGCCGACGTCGGCCTGACGGGCACGAGCGTCTTCGTCCGCGAGCTCGCGCCGAACAAGCCCTACCCCCTCTACCTCGGCATGAGCTACGCCTTCGACACGACGCCGCCGCCCTCGCCGGAGGCCGAGGTCCGCGAGGTGGAGCGCCGCGTGGAGGTCTCGCTGCCGCCGCCGCTTCAGGGGCGCATCCGCGGCCAGGTGCGCGAGCAGGGCACCGGCTCGGCCGTGGCGGGCGCGATCGTGGCGTTCCCCGGCCAGGATCTCACCTCGCTCGTCGCAGGTGACGACGGCGTCTTCACGACCTACCGCTTCGACCCGGCCGAGATCCAGATGGCGCTGAGCCACCCGGACTACGAGTCCGGCAACTGCGCGGCGACCATCCCCGACGAGCGGCCCGAGGCGGGCGAGCTCGTGGTCGAGGTCACCTGCGAGCTCGTGGCGCTGCCGCGCCTCGGCAACATCCGCGGTCGCATCGTGAGCGGCGAGGACGGCGCGCCCGTCGTCGGCGCGACCGTCGCGGCCTCGGGCCCGCAGACGCGCCAGGCGACCTCGGGCGCCGACGGCAGCTTCCTCCTCCAGGGGCTGCAGCCGGGCACCTACGAGGTCCGCGTCGACTCGAGCGCCTTCCTCATCAAGATGGAGACCATCCAGGTCCTCCCGCGCGAGGAGTCGACCCCGACCATCACGATGGTCCCGCGGCCGCGCCAGGCGCTCGTCCAGGTCCGCGCCCGCGAGATCACCATCCGCCGGCAGATCAACTTCGCGACGAACAGCGCGGACATCCTCCCGTCGAGCGAGCCGCTCATGACGGAGATCGCCGACGTCCTCATCCGCAACCCCCAGATCACCAAGGTCGAGATCCAGGGGCACACGGACAACCAGGGCCCCGACGCCCGCAACCGCGAGCTCTCGCAGCAGCGCGCGGACGCGGTCCGCGAGTGGCTGACCAGCCACGGCGTGGCGGCCACGCGCCTCGAGGCTCGCGGCTACGGCCCCGACCGCCCGCTCGTCCCGAACATCACGCCGGCCAACCGCGCGCGGAACCGTCGCGTGCAGTTCGTCATCCAGGAGCAGGCGGGCGAGTGAGCCCGCTCGTCGACGTCACCGCCCGTTCGGGGTGGTGACGTTGACGATGGACGCGCTCGCTGGCCAAGCTGTGGCCCCATGTCGACCCGCTCGCTCACCGTCCTCGCGCTCGTGCTGGGCGTCGCCTTCGCGGCGGCGCCTGCGTCCGCCACGCTCTCGCGGGCGATGGATCTGCCGGAGCTGGTCGCCGAGTCCGACACGATCGCGCTCGTGCGCGCGGTCGCGCAGGCGCCCCGACGGGACGCGCGCGGGCGCATCGTCACCGACATCACGCTCGAGGTGCTCGACTCGCTGAAGGGCGCGGCGCGTCCCGGCGAGTCGCTCACGCTGGTGCGGCTCGGCGGCTCGCTCGGCGAGGTCGGCATGCACATCGAGGGCGAGCCCTCGTTCGTCGAGGGGTCGCGCTACGTCGTCTTCCTGCGGCCCTGGGACGGCGCGTTCCGACCCGTCGGGATGTCGCAGGGCGTGATGCCGGTCGCAGAGGGCGAGCGTGGCGTCGAGGTGCAGCCGGGTGGTGGTGGCCTCAGCCTCGTCGACGGCCCCCGCGGGCGGCCCGCGCCGGGGGCGCTCCTCGGGCCGATGCCGCTCGAGCACCTCCTGGCCGAGATCCGCGGCCTCGTCCGGCGCTGAGCGCCTGATGGTTCAGCCGCACGCTCGCACGTGAGGGGCGGCCCCCCACACGCTCCGAGCGCCGCCTCGTCTCGCACGTGGTGGTGCGCGGGCCCGACCGACGGCACGCTCGCCTCGAACCGATCCGAGCGCCGCGCACGTGGAACCGGCCTCACGCGGAGCGTCCGATCGGCGCGCGAGCGTTGACAGCGCCGTGCAATTCCCACTATCTCACGTGCCCATGCGCAACCGCGGGTGTGTCTCCCTTGGGCTGGCGATCGCTTGCCTCGGCCTTCTGGGCTGTGACCTGACGAAGATCACGGCGAACGGGACCTCGGGCCTCTTCCAGCGCGCGGCGCCGGCCTTCGAGCAGCACTGGGATTACGAGCTCGCCGGCAACGCGATGCCGGGGAACATCGTCCAGATGGAGGGCCTGCTCCGGATCGTGCCGGAGAACAAGATCATCGTGATGAACGCGGTGCGCCTCTACACGGCGTATGCGTACGGGTGGGTCGAGGATCGCGTCGAGCTGCACGTGCTCGAGAACGACCACCCCGCGGCCGAGGAACAGCTGCGTCGGGCGCGCTACATGTACCTGCGCGCGCGCGACCTCGCGAAGCATCGCATCGCGCTCGACCACGACGGCTTCGACGAGGCGTACCAGGCCGGGCTCCCCCAGTTCCGGGAGTGGCTCCAGCGCACCTTCAAGAAGCCCGAGCACGCCGAGGGCATCTTCTGGGCGGGCTACGCCTGGGGCTCGTACATCAACGCCTCCAAGCACGACATGGTCGCGGTGGCGGACCTCCCCTTCGCCAAGGCGCTCATCGAGCGCTCGGTGGAGCTCGACCCGACGTACTTCAACGGCGCCGGCACGATCTTCCTCGCGGTCGTCGCGACCGAGGCGCCGGGCGCCGATCTCGACGCGGCCGAGCCCCTCTGGAACCGCGCGCTCGAGCTCACCGAGCGCCGGAATCTGCTCACGCTCGTGAACATGGCGCGCACCTATGCCGTCCGAAGGCAAGACCGCGAGCTCTACGTCAGCCTGCTCCGCGAGGTCCTCGAGGCGGGCGACATCGCCCCGAATCAGCGCCTGACGAACATGATCGCCAAGCGGCGCGCCGCTCGGTATTTGCGCCAGGTCGAGGAGCGCTTCCCGCGCTAGTGCCTCACCAGTTTTTTTGAATCTGTCGCCGCGACCGACGTCCGAGCGACCAACGAGGAAGACATGAAGCGACGCACCCTCCTTGCCCTCTTGCTCGGCGCCATGACCCTGGTCGGCCCGCGCACCGCCGAGCCCGTCACCGCCCAGCAGGCGCGCGAGATCCGCATTGCGACGGTCGCCCCGGACGGCTCGCCGTGGATGCGCGTCTTCCGCGCGTGGGACCAGGAGCTGCGCCAGCGCACCAACGGGCAGCTCGGGCTGCGCTTCTACGCGGGCGGCAGCCAGGGCCAGGAGTCGGACTACATCGACAAGATGCGCGCCGGCCAGCTCGACGGCGCGGCGGTGACGAGCACCGGCCTCGGCGAGATCGTCCGCCCGGTGCTCGTGCTCTCGGCGCCTGGCATCTTCGAGGACTACGACCAGATCGACCGCGTGCGTCGCCGCCTCGCCGGCCGCTTCGAGCAGCAGTTCCGCGACAACGGCTACGAGCTGCTCGGCTGGGGTGACGTGGGCAAGGCCCGCATCTTCTCGACGCACCGCATCGAGCGGCCGTCAGACTTGCGCGCCCGTCGCCCCTGGGCGCCGCGCGGCGACGCCGTCTTCAGCGAGTTCCTGACCGTCGCGGGCGCGAACCCCCGCTTCCTCGGGATCCCGGAGGTCTACCCGGCGCTGCAGACTGGTCAGATCGACACGGTGCCCGGCTCGGCGCTCGCGGCCGTCTCGCTGCAGTGGTACACGAAGCTCAACTTCTACTCCGAGCAGAACAGCGGCGTGCTCATCGGCGCGACCATCGTGAAGAAGGACGTCGTCGACGGCCTCTCGGCCGAGCACCAGGCCGCGCTCCGCGAGACCTCCACCCGCGCCCACCAGCTCCTCAACCGCGCCATCCGCCGCGAGGACGACCGCTCGCTCGGTGTGCTCAACCGCCGCCTGCAGTCGGTGAGCGGCGAGGCCCACCGCGACGAGTGGACCCGCGCGGCAGAGCAGACCCGCAACAACCTCGCGGGCCGCGTCTACCCCCGCGCGCTGCTCGACGCCGTCATCCGCGCCGCCGCCAACTGAGCTCGGCGACCCCGCTGCACCCGAAGCCCGCCCCGTCGGCGGGCTTCGACGCGTGGGCCCCAAAGCGTGGGCTCCGCGTGGTCGCCATCAGCACGCGAGCGCTCAGCCGGTCGGGTCCGCGTAGAGCTCCGCGATGGACACCCGGACCCCGATGGACGCGAGCTCCACCTCTCCGTCGCGGTAGCTCGCGTAGGTCCACTCGCCGTCGTCACGTCGCCGGAAGACCTCGACGTGTGCGTCCAGCTGCGAGACGAGCACGTACTCTTTCAGTGACGCGAGTCGCTGGTAGTGGGCCCACTTCTCGCCCCGATCGCCCGCCTCGGTGGACTCCGACAAGACCTCGGCGATGAGCACCGGGTTCGTCAGGCTGTCGGGGTCGTCGGTCGCCGCCACGCGGGGGCCGCAGACGACGCTGAGGTCGGGGTAGGTCGACCGGCCAGTAGCCTCGACGCGCACGCGGACGTCGGAGGAGAAGGTGTCGCACGGTCGGCCCGAGAGGCCATTGCCGATGAGACGACCGAGGCGCATCGCGAGGCGGCCGTGCTGCGGCGTCCCGCCGGCCATCGCGTACACGAGGCCGTTCGCGTACTCGTGCTTGGTGTCGCTCGCTCGTTCGAACGCGAGATAGTCCGCGTAGGTCATCGCGCTCAGCGACACCCGCTCAGGGTAGGCCCCTCGGGCAGCGAGTCAACGCTCGCACCGGGCGCTCTCGAGCCGACCGCAACGGCCAGGGCGGTCAGCGCGCCGACCAGGGCAACCCAGCGAGGGTGTGAGGGCGACGCGGTGGCCGCGCCGCGATGATGACGACGCCGCCACCCGCTGGCGCGCAGGAGGAGGTTGAACGTCGCGCCGTGGATCTGAGGAGCCGGAACGTGTTGGCTGAGCGCGCTGATGGGTGCTCAGGCTTCAGTGTCGTCCGCGACCGCCCGTAGCTGCGCACGGACGTCAAGCGCCAGGGACCATAGCTCATCTACGGGGACGGGCCTCCTGCTCCGTTCAACAATGGTTGGTCCCTCGGTGAAGAGTGGCGGCGATATGTGCATACCGCGATCGCCTGGGAGGCAGCGAACCTCGGTCTGCCACCCCTCCCATCTGAGTTCGCGGTAGAAGTCCGCGAGCCCTTCGCCGAAACACCAGCGCAGCCAGTCGGTGTACCCCAGCTTGAGGTCTTCCCACTCGAGCGTGTCGGGCGCGAGGTAGTGAATGGTTCGTGGACTCTCGAACCAGCAGAAGAACCCGCCGACCACGTCATCGGCGACCAGGAGCCCAAGGTCGCAGCGTCGCACGCCTCCGAGCCCGTTCCACTCGTCAACGCGCCGCGGGACTTCCGCGCTCCCGCTCCCGAGCACGCGGAGCCAACCGTCGTCGATGACGACGCCGCCGGTGTGCAACGCGATCGCGCCAAGCGGCGAACGAGTCGAGACTTGAAGTCGTTCGAGGACCTTTCGCCCTTGCCCTGCCACGGCCTGAACGATGAGCGACGTCGTGGCGCTCGCCTCACTCCATGAGCGAATGAGCTCGATGGCATCGTCGGAGCACACCAACTCGGTCCAGGGTCTCGTCACCGTGCGTCTGACGTCCCACGTCGATGGCTGGATGTCACGGCCTTCCGCATCGCCTTTCCGTACGCGTTCACCCCCGACCCCTGCGGGTGATTGCTGAGGCGGCTGATCCGAACGGCGAGGGATGGGGCGCCGCGGGGGCGGGTTCGCGGGCAGAGACGCGGCACCCTCCTCTGGTCCGCGCGCGGCGCGCGGCCCAGAGGAGGGTGAGGAGATCTTCTCGGCCGCGCCCCCGCCCCCGCGTCGCCCCATCCCTCGCCTGGCGCGTTGGGGGAGAGCCGTCGCGCGAGTCCCGGTCGACGACGACGTGCGCGGAGGGGATCGACACGCTACGCGAGATATGATCTACGATAGGAGTGCTGGATCTCGAAACGCGCGTTCGCGATCTCGAGGCAAAGCTCGCCGACCGCGACGCGCGGCTCGCCGAACGCGACGCACGCTCGCCGAGGAGGCGTGGGAGGGATGGCCCCACACCGCGAAGCGGAGAGCAGAAGATCCCTTCTCACCCGAGCTCGTGCGTCAGCACGAGCGACTTGGAGGGGGCCCCGCAGGGCTTCGCCCGACGGGGGAGGGGCGAAGCCCCTCCGGAAACGGACGTCGGCCGCGCGCTTCGCGCGGTCGGCCTCAGGGTGACCGCTTCGCTCTACCGCTTCGTGGTGTGGGGCCATCCCTCCCACGCCGCATTTCGGCTGCGTTTCAACTCCCGCGATGGGGTGAACGCGTACGCCTTTCCGAGGACATCCGCGCACAGCCGACGCTGGCTGAACCAAGCGTACCCTCGCGTGTCAGGCGCGGCCGCCGAGGAGGTCGTCGCTCAGGGGACGAAGCCGATGTCGCGGGCGATCGCGTGTACGACCTCGAGCACGCGCTCGTAGCTCGCGGCGTTGCACGCGAGGATGCCGCCCGTGGTCCGGAGGTCGTCGCCGCCGTACTCGTAGCGACGCCCGTCCGCGCGGACGAAGACGCCGCCTGCCGCGCGGAGGATGGCCTCGGGCGCGCAGGCGTCCCAGTGGGAAGATTTGTCCGAGAGGTGGACGTAGAGGTCGGCCTCCTGCTCGGCGATGAGGCCGACCTTGACGCCGACCGAGCCGCTGGGGCGTTCGCTCGTCAGGCCGAGCTGCTCGACGATGCGTTCGACCGCCTCCGGGCGGTGGGAGCGCGAGACGACGAGCCGGAGCTTCGAGGGGTCCGCTTCGTCGCTCACGCGCAGCGGCTGGCGCGCGCCGTCGCGCTCGAGGAAGGCGCCCTCGCCCACGACGCCCGCGTAGAGCTTGCCGGTGGCCGGCTGGAAGACGACGCCGAGCTTCGCGGCGCGGTCGACGGTCAGGCCAATCATGACCGCGAACTCGCCGTTCTTGGCGATGAACTCCTTGGTGCCGTCGAGCGGATCGACGTACCAGACACGTCCCTTCGTGTGGGCGTCGCTCTTGTCGGCGCTCTCCTCGGCGACGATGCCATCGCCCGGAAAGGCCTCGCGCAGCGCTGCGACGATGAAGGCGTTCGCCTGCCGGTCGGCGTCCGTCACGGGGTCTCGCGGCGATTTGTAGGCGACCGAGAAGTCCTTCTCGTAGATGTCCGAGATGATCGCCCCGGCTTCACGGGCGATGCGGCATACCGTCTCGAGCTCGCTCATCGGCGCGACCATGACACGCGGGC
>JAHBWH010000119.1 GCA_019637115.1 Myxococcales bacterium
CGGCGGCGCGAGGCACGAGGCGGGCGCGACGCGCGCTCCCGGCGCTCTCCGCGCTCCTCGGCCTCGGCGCGCTGCAGCTCGGAGGTGGCTGCGACGTCACCCCTTTTTGCCTCGACTGCGTCGACGGCGGGCCGGTGCCCGAGGTCGACGGGGGCGTCGACGCCGGCCGCGACGCGCAGCGACCCGACGTGGGCGTCGACGCAGGCGAAGAGGACGCGCGGCCGGACGGCTGCCTCGACGTCGAGCTCTGCAACGAGCTCGACGACGACTGCGACGGTGAGATCGACGAGGGCATCGACACCCAGACGAGCATCGACCATTGCGGCGGGTGTGGGATGAGCTGCCGCCCGCCGCGCGCGTTCGGCGTGTGCACGGCGGGCGTGTGCGGCATCGAGCGCTGCGACGTCGGCTGGCTCGACCTCGACGAAGATCCGACCAACGGCTGCGAGTATCGCTGCCTCCCGACGGCCGAGGACGACACCCTCTGCGACCTGCGCGACAACGACTGCGATGGCCGCATCGACGAGGACGTCGACTTCGACAACGACATCGCAAACTGCGGGAGCTGCGGACGCAACTGTCGCTTTCGGCACGTCGACGCGCCGCGCTGCGACTCCGGCGTCTGCACCTACGACCCCGCGACGGACTGCGAGCCGGGGTGGCACGACATCAACGGCGTGGCCGCCGACGGGTGCGAGTATTCGTGCACCTTCGCCGACCCGCCGGTCGAGATCTGCAACGGGCGCGATGACGACTGCGACGGCGTCATCGACGAGGGCGATCCCGACGGCGGCGGCGCGTGCGGCTCCGACGTGGGCGCGTGCGTGGCGGGAATCGAGCGGTGCGTCGCGGGCGCGATCGCGTGCATGGGCTCGACGCCGCCGAGCACCGAGCGGTGCAACGGCGTGGACGACGACTGCGACGGAATCGTCGACGAGAACAACCCTGAGGGTGGGCGCGCGTGTGGCGAGAGCGTCGGGCTCTGCGAGCTCGGGCGCGAGGTCTGCACGGGCGGCGCGCTCGTCTGCGTCGGTGACGTCGGCCCCGTGGCCGAGGCCTGCGATGGCCTCGACAACGACTGCGACGGCCGCATCGACGAGGGCAACCCGGGGGGAGGCGTCGCGTGCGGCTCGGCGGTGGGCCGCTGCGAGCTCGGCGCGCTCCAATGTCGCGGTGGGACGCTCGTCTGCGAGGGGGGCGTCGGCCCCGTCGCCGAGGTCTGCAACGGCATCGATGACAACTGCGACGGCGTGATCGACGAAGGCAACCCCGGCGGCGGCGGGACGTGCGGGACGGACGTCGGGGCGTGCTCGCCCGGGACCCTGCAATGCCTCGCCGGGTCGCTCTCGTGCATCGGCGCGACCCTCGGCAGCGCCGAGCTCTGCAACGGCATCGACGACGACTGCGACGGATCCATCGACGAAGGCAACCCCGGCGGCGGCGCGGCCTGCGGGAGCGACGTCGGGCGTTGCTCTTTCGGGATGTTGCAATGCCTCGGCGGAGCGCTCGCTTGCCAGGGCGGGACGGGGCCGGTCGTCGAGACCTGCAACGGGGTCGACGACGACTGCGACGGGACGGTCGACGAGGGCTTCGACCTGCTGAACGACCTGCGCAACTGCGGCGCGTGCGGCAATACGTGCGCCTTCACCAACGCCGTCGCGACCTGCTCGGCCGGGAGCTGCGTGCTCGCCGGGTGTGACGCCGGGTGGCGCGACCTCGACGGGAACCCGGCGAACGGCTGCGAGTACGCGTGCGACTTCGCGGGCGCGGAGATCTGCAACGGTCGCGACGACGACTGCGACGGGGTGATCGACGAGGCGCTCGCAGCGCCCGCGAACTTCTGCAACCCCAACGGCGTCTGCGCCGGGACGACCGCGACCTGCGCGGGCGTCGCTGGGTGGCGGTGCAACTACCCGGCCAGCTACGAGGAGACCGAAGAAACCTGCGACGGGCTCGACAACGACTGCGACGGCCTCGTCGACGAGCCCTTCCCGGCGCTCGGGACCTCGTGCTCGAACGGCGTCGGGGCGTGCCGTCGGAGCGGCGCGCTCGTGTGCAACGGCGCGGGCGACGGCTTGGTCTGCAACGCGCCGGTGGCAGGCGCGCCCGCGGCCGAGCAGTGCAACGGGATCGACGACGACTGCGACGGGCTCATCGACGAGAACCCCGGGAGCCTCGCCCCGACCGTGAGCTTCCCGCGTGTCAGCGGGGGCGGCGATGTGCGCGTGATGGTCTACGAGGCCTCGCGCCCCGACGCCTCGGCGAGCGCCTCGGGTCAGGCGTCCGGCTATGCCTGCTCGCGGCCGGGCGTGCTCCCGTGGGTGAACGTCACCTGGCCGGAGGCGCGCGGGGCATGTCAGGCGCTCGGCGCGGGCTGGGACCTCTGCAGCGAGGCCGATTGGGAGCGCGCCTGCCTCGGCCCGATGTACGGCAGCCCGATGCTCTCGTGCAATTGGTCCTACGCGACGAGCTGCAACACCTCGAGCCCGCTGCGCTGCAACGGCGCCGAGTTCGACGCGGATCCGGCCGCGCCGGGCAACCAGGACGCGCTCTTCTCGACCGGCTCGATGACGTTCGCGGGCTGCTACACCGACTGGACGGGCGGCGCCCGCATCTACGACCTGAGCGGCAACGTGAAGGAGTGGACGAGCACGAGCCGCGGCCCGGGGGCGCGCGCCATCCGCGGCGGCTCCTACAACAACGTCGAGGGCGGCCGCGCCTGCGAGTTCGACTTCACGGTGGCGGCGGAGAGCTTCGCCTTCGTCAACACCGGGTTCCGCTGCTGCCAGTACTGACGGCCGGCGGCAGCGGCCGGGACCTTCTCATGTCGCGGCCTTGGACGTCGTCGTCGCCGTGTCCGTGAGCGGATACGTCCGTGATGAGCATGCGTTCGCGACGACGCACGCGACCGCGACGACGCACGCGACCACGACGACGCACGCGACCACGACGACGCACGCGACCGCGACCGCGACCACGACGGTCTCGCGCGTCGTCGTCGCGGGTCTGCGTCACGACGCACGTGTCCGAGAGGCGGTCACGCGCTGGCGCTGGCGCCGTTCGTCGAGCGCGGGGCGGAGCGCGTGTTGTCGAGGCCGAGCGCTTCGACCGGATCGTCGCCCGACCAGAGGCGGCCCTGGAGCATGTGCCCGTACATCCGGAAGTCGCTGTAGAGCGACCAGAGGGGGTAGCCGAAGGTCGCGGGTCGGTTCTTCTCGAAGCCGAAGTGGCCGAGCCACGCGCAGCCGTACGCCCACGCGACGCCCACCGGGAAGAGCGGCGACGCGAGCGAGGGGAGGGCGACCATCCCGAGCACGTGCTTGAACGAGGGCTTCTCGCCTTCCTTCTTCATTCCGTCCCGCATGATCGCCGAGAAGCCGAGCGCGGCGAGCCCGAAGGTGACGGGGTTGAGCGCGGCGCTCGCGGCGACGCTCGCCAAGAAGCCGGTCGTGCCGACGAAGTGGAGGCGCCGCGAGACCGGGTTGCGATGCTCGGCGAGGTAATGGGGCCAGAACTCTTCGTAGGTTCGGATGCGCTCGTTCATGGGGCCTGCTCCTGCGGTCTCGGACCGACGGGCGCAGCGTACCATGGGGTCACGGGCGCGTCGGCGCGCGGCGATACGCGAGGCGCAGCGTGGCGCGGAGGGTCGGCGCCCCGTAGGCGGACGTCAGCCCGGTGCCGAGCGAGAAGGCGACCGAGAAGCGCTGGTTCTCCCACGCGCTGCCGGCCACGACCTCGAGCGGAGACTGCCTGCCCTCGAAGAGCCGGTGGAGCGTGCTCGAGCCGAAGGCCTCGAGGCGAAACGCGAGCGTCGCGCTCGTGCGGACCTGCAACGCGACCGCGTACGTCAGGTCGGAGCCGACCTCGAGGCCCTCGAGCGCAGCGCGGGGCCGGAGCACCGCGCCAGCGCTGCCCGCGAGCGACCAACGAGGGCCGAGCGGGGCCGTCACGAGCAAGCGCAGGGACCCGCTCAGGCCGTCGTCTGCGAGAAACGCGCCCGGGCTCCCGACCGGGAGATGCACACGCGCGGCGACCGCGACGTGCAGACGCTCCGCGTGATGCAGGCCCGCGCGAAGGTCGAGGTGCGGCGCCCCGACGCCGAAAGAGGCCGGCGAGATCCGCTGTCCGTCGCTCCCCCGCGGCTCGTCGCCCGACTGCACCCCGACATCGCCGCCGACGCCGAGCCAGAGCCGCGGGTGCGCCGCCACCGCGATGGCGGTGCGCGTCACGAGCTGCGGTCCGACGATCGCGCCCGCGCGGCCGTCCGCGTCGGCGGAGACGATGAGCGGATCGAGCGCGTACGAGGACGCGAGCACGACGGAGAGCGCGCCCGCACGCGCGCTGGGGAGATCGGCGCGTTCGACGAAGCTGGCGTCGTGGGCCAAGCCGGGGCGCGGGTCCCGGTCCAAGAGGAAGCCTTGCGCGTGCGCAGAGTCGCCGAGGGCGACGAGCACCAAGAGGAGAGCGAAGCACGCGAGTGAGCGACTCATCGCGCGCGACGTCGGCGGGCGAGCCAGAGGAGCGCGCCCCCGACGAGGGCGCGCGTCGAGGGGTCACTCCGAGGCGCAGCCGCGCAGGCGCCCCCGCGCACGTCGAGGGGCGCGATGGGACGCTCGAGGTCCGCCCCCGCGTCGGGCGCGCCGGCATCGTCCAGCTCCGTCTCGGCGTCGGCGGGAGGCGTCGCGGCGTCATCGGGAGGTGTCGAGGCGTCTTCTTCCGGTCCGCCGTCCTCCGGACGTCCAGCGTCCGCCGGCTCGAGGCAGGGGTCGATGCTCTCGTAGAGGCAGACGTTGAGGACGCATTGGCGGGTCATGCACGCGATCGGAGGGGAGCAATCGTTGGCGACGACACAACAATTGGCGATGGCGATGTGGCGACATCGTCGGTTGGGGATATCGCAGCTGTCCTGGGTGCAGGGGTCGCCGTCGTCGCAATCATCGAGCGTGGACGTGCAGGGATGGTTGGCGAGCGACACCGCGGCGACCTCGGGGTTGGGCGCGACACACGCGACGAGGGTCGGTGCGAGCCAGAGCAGCGCCCGACGAGCTTCGGGGCGGGTGGAGCGTGAGGTAGCGAGGGCTGCCATGGTGCGCTTCGTCGCGTCAGCGTAAGGTACGAAAGTGCTGCGCGGGAGCTTCGTGTGGATCCTCCTGACGTCTGCCGCGTTGACGGCGCCGGCGCGTGGCCAGGTGCGAAACGTCATCGTGGTGCTCGAGCGCGCCGACACCGACTCTGGGCGGGAGCTCGAGCGGGACTTCACCGAAGCCCTTCGCGCGCGCTTTGGAGGCGAGGTGGAGATCGTCCGCGTGGGGGCGGACACCGAGCCCTCCGTGCTCTTGGCGCGCTCACGCGCCGTCGTCGCCCTCGACGAGGCGGCGCGCCTCGAGTGGTGGACCGAGAGCGGCCGTGAAGAGGCGGCGCTCTCGTCCTCACTCGGGGGGTTCGATTTGGCACGAGAGGCGGCCGCGCTGGCGCACCTCGCGCTGCGCGAACGGTTCTCTCCCACGCTCGGAGAGCGCGAAAGGGACCGATCCGACGAAGCGGCGCACGAGGTCGGCGAAGCCGAGGTCAGCCCCACGGAAGGCGAGCGGATGCGCATGGATCGCGCGCCGCGGTTTGGTCCACCGCGTCCCCGCGCGCAGGCCGGCGTCGACCTCGGCGTTCGCCTCGGTCGCGAGCCCGTTCCGGGCGCGCGGGTGGTCGTGCGGCTCGTCCTCGGACCTGGGAGCATCGGCTTCGCGGCCGAGGTTCTGGCCGTGGGAGCGCGCGATGAGGGGACGAACCGGCGTCGCCTGCGCGCCCCGATGGACGTGCACGGTCGCGTCGAGGTGTGGGCGTTGGGGCGAGGCTCGCTGCAGCTCGAGGCTTCGCTGGGGCTCACGGTCGTGCGCGACGACCGCGCACGCGTCGTGCCGACTTTCGGGGTCGCGGTCGCACCGAGCCTGCGGGTGGCGGAAGGGCTCGCGCTCGAGCTCCCCCTCGGGATCCACATCGCCCTGGCGACCGCCTTCGGGATCCCTCGCGTCGAAGGGCGCGCCGCGCTCGGTCTGCGCTTCGACTGATCGCGTGGCGCCTCCGTCCGGCACGCTTCCGGCGCCGGAGGAGGTCGACGTGTCAGGAGAATCCCCTGCATCCATGGGATGCGCAGCGGGGACGAGAAGAGACCGGAGCGGGTCCGCTTCGCGGGAGAGAGACCCATGACTCAAGCACGCGCACTCTGGATGACCTCGATCCTGGTCTTCGCATGCGGTGGAGATGACGACGGCGGTGGAGATGTCGATGGATCCGCCGTGGGGATCGACGGCTCGGTGGCCTCGGACGGCTCGGTGACCTCGGACGGCTCGGTGGCCTCGGACGGCGGGTGGGGCATGTTGCCCGACGGCGGCTGCGCGCAGGTGATGTGCCAAGGGCACCTTTATCAATGCGGGAACTGCGAGGACGACGACGGAGACGGGCTCATCGACTGGGCGGATCCGAACTGCCTCGGGCCTTGCGACAACAACGAGGCGGGCTTCGACCTTCAGATCCCCGGCGGCGACGCGCAACCCTGCGCGCTCGACTGCTACTTCGACCAAGACGAGGGGCGCGGCAACGACATGTGCCTCTGGGATCATCGCTGCGACCCGCTCGAGCCGGACCGGAGCCCGCTCTGCCGCCACAGCGACCCGCCGCCCCCGCAGGCGACCTGCCCTTCGACTCAGACCGCGCAGTGTGCCGAGGTCTGCGGGCCGCTGACTCCGAACGGCTGCGATTGCTTTGGTTGCTGCAACCTGCCTTCGGGTGGCGATCGCTGGGTCTTCATCGGCACACGCAACGCCGCGGGACAGGGCACGTGCAACATCGACACGATGAACGACGACACGGCGTGCCGGCCGTGCACGCCGGTGGCGGCTTGCTTGAACGACTGCGGCCCCTGCGAGCTCTGCCTCGGCCGCACGACGCTCCCGCCGGAGTGTTTCCCCGATGACGGCGGTGTCCCGCCCGGAGAGCGCTGCGAAGAAGGGGGGCAGGCCTGTGGGCTCCCGGACGATCCCCCGTGCCCGAGCGGGCACTACTGCATCACGGGCTGCTGCCAGCTCTTTGGCTGAGCCCCTGATTGCGGCGCCCCGAGGTGGGCCTGCAGCGCCGCATCCCCGACGATCGACGAGCACAGGAACGGCATGAGGAGGAACGGATGAGAACGATTCGATTGGCTTGTTGTGTGGTGATCGGCCTCGCCTGGGTGGGTTGTGGAGACGACGACGGTCCGGGGGACGTCGATGGCAGCGTCTCGGACGCGACGACCGACGTGGGTGATCTCGACGGGGGAGACCCGCCTCCGGCCGACGGTGGAGATCCCGATGGAGGGACCGACCCGACCTGTGGTGCGGCCGAGCTCCTCTGCGACGGTGTTTGCGTCGAGCCGCGCGAGGATCCCGCGAACTGCGGCGGTTGTGGCGTCGCGTGTGAAGAGGGCGAGGTCTGCTCGCTCGGGAGCTGCGAGAGCGAGTGCGCAACGGGGCTGACCGACTGCAGCGGCGCGTGCGTGAGCACCGACTCGGACCCCGACCACTGCGGGGCGTGCGGCGAAGTCTGTGGGGCCGGAACGATCTGCTCGGACGGCGCCTGCGTCTGCCCCGCGGGCACGGTGGCGTGCGGCGACGCCTGCGTCGACGTCACCAGCGATCCCGCGCACTGCGGCGCGTGCGACGACGCCTGCGACGCGGGCGAGGTCTGCTCGCTCTCGGAGTGCTCGGCGGAGTGCGGCGCTGGTCTCACGGACTGCGGCGGCGCGTGCGTCGACACGACCTCGTCGAGCTCGAACTGCGGCGCTTGCGGCGCCGTCTGTCCGAGCGGAGCGAGCTGCGCGGGCAGCACGTGCGCGTGCCCCGAGGGGCAGACGGCGTGCAGCGGCGCGTGTGTCAGCACCGGCACCAACGCGCTCCACTGCGGCGGCTGCGGCGTGGCCTGCGCCGCGGGCCAGGTCTGCAACGGCGGCAGCTGCGTCTCCGAGTGTGGCGAGGGCCTGAGCGCCTGCGGCGGCGCCTGCACGGACACCGACACCGACCTCATGAACTGCGGGGCCTGCGGCACGACCTGCACGGGCGGACGCACCTGCGTCGCCGGGGCGTGCACCTGCGGTGAGGGCCTCGAGCTCTGCGGCGGCGTCTGCACCAACACCCAGACGGACGCCGCGAACTGCGGCGAGTGCGGCGAGGCGTGCGCGGCCGGCCAGGTCTGCTCGCTCGGCGTCTGCCTCGCGGAGTGTCCCGCCGGTCAGACCCGCTGCTCGGGTGCGTGCGTCGACACGGAGACGTCGCGCCTCCATTGTGGTGGCTGCGGGATCTCGTGTGGGTTCAGCGGGACCTGCACGGACGGCGAGTGCACCTGCGGCGCGGGCTACACCGAGTGCAGCGGCGCCTGCGTCCTGACGGCGACCGATCGCAACAACTGCGGCGCGTGCGGGATGGTCTGCCCGATGGGACAGAACTGCATCGCGGGGATGTGCCGCATGGGTGGACCGCCCATCCCCTGACGCATCGGCCGTGTGACGAGGCGAAGGACCCCGGCGAGCGTGGCTCGACGGGGTCTTCCCTTTCGCGCTGCTGTCAGGGTGCGCCCCTGCATCCCTTTCGGGCCGAGCGGGTACGTTGAAGACATGAGGTCGCTGCCCTCGAAGCCCGACGTGGAGATGAGCGCCTCGGACGATGCGCTGCTCGACGCCGCGCGCGCAGGGGATCGGCGCGCCCAACAGCGCCTGCTCGTCCCGCATTTGTCGCGCCTGAAGGCGCTCCTCACGCGGCTCGCGGGTGCCAGCGACGCCGACGACCTCCTCCAGAACACCTTGCTCGAGGCGCTCGGTGCGCTCCCGCGCTTTCGGGGCGAAGCCCCACTCGCGCTCTGGCTCGACCGCATCGCCACGCACATGGCCTACAAGCACTTCCGCAGCGCGAAGCGTCTGCGCGCGCGTGTGCTCTTCGGTCTCGTGCCCGTCGCGACGGGGCCCGATCCTCGCCGACGCCTCGAGGCTCGGGACGCGCTCGGGCGCGCGCGGCTCGCGCTCGAAGAGCTCACGCCCGACCGCCGCATCATCTTCGTGCTCGTCGCGGTCGAAGGCCGGACGATCGAAGAGGCGGCCGCGATGCTCGATGTCTCGCTCTCTGCCGCAAAATCGCGCTTCCTGCGCGCTCGACGTCAGGTCGACCGGCGGCTCGCGCAGCTCGAGCGGGAGGAGGGCGCATGAGCGAGCTGTCGCATCGCGAAGCGGAGCGCATCGCCGCCGAGCTCGAGATGGGGCTGGTCGACGACGCCGACCGCCTGCGGCTCGAGCTGCACCTCGAGGGCTGTGCGGCCTGCGCCGAGCGGGAGTCGCGGCTGCGGCGCGCGCGGAGCGCGCTCCGGGACGAAGAGGTCGGCCGAGTCGATGCGTCCGCGTTGGCGAGCGCTCAGCTCGCCGCCCGGCGTGTGAGCCACGCGCCATCGACGCCACCCCGGCGCGTGATGCCGACGCTCGCGATCGCCGCCGCGGCGCTGCTCGTCGCCAGCGCCGTCGTCGCCGTCGTCGTCGCGCGCCGCCCGGCGGCGTGGGCTGGCGACCGGCCTTGCCCCGGGGTGGTGGCAGCGCGAACGGGTGGCGCCGTCCTGCGCGTGCGCACCTCGCAGGCAAGCCGCTGCGAGCTCTCGGTCGATCGCGGCGAGGTGCACCTGCACGTCGACCCAGCGGCAGAGACGAGGGTCGAGATCGCGGCGGGCGATCTGGTCGCGCGCGTGCTCGGGACCGTCCTCTCGATCGCCGTCGACGAAGAGGGGCGAGGCGCGGTCACGGTCGAGCGGGGCCGCGTCGCGGTCGCGCGCCGAGGAGCCGAGGTGATCGTGGCGGCGGGTGAGACGGCGCGCGAGCAGGGCGCTGGGCTGAGCGCCGCCGCTCCCGCCGATCGAAGCGCGCTCGAGTCTCTCCGCGTGAGCTTCGCGCTCCGCGACGGCCTCGCGGCGCGTGAGGCTCTCGACACCGAGGGAGGTCCGACCGCTCGAGGTCCCGAGACGCGAGCCGTCGAGCAGGACGCGATCGAGCACCGATCGCCGCTGGCTCAAGCGACGTTGGCGCAACGAGGGCTCGACGAGCACGCGCTCGGTGACGCTCCCCTCGACGAAGCTCCCTTCCACGACCCCGCGGCGACGAGCGCCGCGGCGTCGACGCACGGGTCGCTCGTCGAGGTCGGGGTCGCGGCAGAGCACTCGGGGGCGACCGCCGCGCCGCGCCGCCGAGCAGCCGCTGCACCCGAGCCGTCGGAGCCTCGCGTGGAGGTGTCGGCGCTGCGACGCCTCGTCGCGGCGGGCCGGACAGCGGAGGCGCGCGCGCAGGTGTCGCGCGAGGAAGCGCGCGTCTCGTCCAGCACCGAGCGCGCCGAGCTGTGGACGGTCGTGGCGGAGAGCTACGCCGCGGATGGCGCCCACGCGCGATCGCTGGAGGCGTACCTTCGGGCCGCGGAGAGCGGTCGCTCGCCCACCGCGCGGCTCGCGCTCCTATCGGCAGCCGACGTGGCGCTCGACCGCCTGAACGAGCCAGGGAGAGCCCTCGGCCTCTACGACACCTACCTTCGCGTCGCCCCACGCACCGCGCTGGCGGGGGCGGCCTCGCTCGGACGCTGTCGCGCCCTGCACGAGCTCGGACGAGTGGAGGAGGCGCGTCGCTGCGCCGAGGCGCTGATCGCCGCGGGCGCGGAAGGGCCTGTGCGGCGCGGAGCCGAGCGCCTCCTGCGCTGAGACTCCGTCCCGGTCACGTCGCGGACTCGGTTCCGGTCACGTCGCGGACTCGGTCTCGGTCTCGGTCTCGGTCTCGGCCTCGGTCCTTGTGCGCCTCGCGATCCTCGCCTACGCCCCAACGATGGACGCGAAGACGCTCGACTCGCTCAAATGGGATGACGCAGGGCTCGTGACGGTCGTGGCGCTGGATCGCCACGTCGGCGAGGTGCGGATGGTCGCGCACGCGACCCGCGAGGCGCTCGCTCGGACGCTCGAGTCGGGCACGGCGTGGTTCTGGAGCCGGTCTCGCGCGGCGCTCTGGCAGAAGGGCGAGTCGAGCGGCAACGTCCTGCGCGTGAGCGAGGTCTGGGCGGACTGCGACGGCGATGCGCTCGTCTATCTCGTCGAGGCAGAGGGACCGACGTGCCACACCGGCGCGGAGACCTGCTTCTTTCGCCGCCTCGACGCCGAGGCGGCGGACGACGACCGCGCGCGGCCGAGCCTGGCGCGCCTCGGCGCGACCATCACCGCGCGGGCCCAGAGCGACGCGGGCAAGAGCTACACGAAGAGCCTTCTCGACGGCGGCGCCGCGAAGATCGGAGAGAAGCTTCGTGAGGAGGCCGGCGAGCTCGCGGACGCGCTCGCCGAGGAGTCCGACGCGCGCGTCTTGAGCGAGGCGGCGGACCTGCTCTTTCACGCGCTCGTCGGGCTCGAGCTGCGCGGGCTCGGGCTCGAGCAGGTCGCCGCCGAGCTCGCGCGCCGCTTCGGGACGAGCGGGCACGTCGAGAAGGCGTCGCGTCCGTCCTGACGCCCCGGTGTGCCGGTCGGCAAGCGGGTTCGCGAGCTCGCCCGAGCACAATCGGCCGAGCGCACTCGGCCTCGACGGGCTGCGCGCCGGTCGTCGTCCTCTCGCCTCACGCGCGCCGGATGGCGCGGTCGGCCGAGCAACGGTCTCAGCGGAGACGGTTGAAGGCGTAGCCGACGCGGAGCGCCGCGCTCGGCAGGAAGTGCGAGCGGACGTCGACGGCGCCGAGCGCGAAGTGCTGGCGGACGTCGGCCGACAGGCCGACGAGCAGCGCCCCGAACTGCAGCGAGAGGTCGACGCCGACGACGTAGCCGAGCGCCCCGTGGTCGAGGGTCTCGGCCGCGGCCCGCCGGGCGTTGGGGTCGGTGTTCTCGGTCATCGGCCCGCGCCCCGTGCCCGCGTCGTGGTAGCCGCCGCTCAGGCCCAGGTTGAGCGCGAACCACACCTGGCGCTTCGGGCTGCTCATGCACGGGAACATCGTGCGCGCGGTCAGCGCCAGATCGCCGACGGTGCTGGCGAAGCCGAACCCTTGCCGTCCGAAACCGCGACCGCGCTGGTGGAGGGCGCGCGCGTGGAGACCGAAGCGGAGGTAGCGGTTCGAGCCGAAGAGCCAGCGCGTCGTGACGTCGACCAGGGGGCCGGGGCTCGCGTCGTAGCCGTGCCCGACGAGCGGGGTCCCCGAGGTCGCGCGACCGAGCACGCCGAGCCCCGCGGTGAGCTCGAACGCGGTCAGTCCGCTGGGGGGGCGCTCGTAGGGCAGGACCGCGGGGTGGACCTCTTGAAGCAAGATCGCGTGCTGGACCTCCACGGCGGCGTCGGCGTGCCGAGCTTCCGCTGGTGTCGCTGGCCCCTCCGGGCTCTCTGCCCCTGGGGTCTCCGCCTCCGCAGCGGGCGTCTCTGCCCCCGCCAGCCTCTCTTCCGCGGGCGCCTGTGCGCGCGCCGAGCCCATGAACGCCCAGAGCGCGCACGCCGCGCAGACCCATCGGGCCGTGAAGTCACGCATCGTCCTCTCCTCCTCGGCGCTCTGCGCCGTGCCCCACCACAACGAGTGCGACGCCCGGGACTTACGGTCGGTCCCAGAGGCTCGTGAGGAAACTCGCGTTGCCGCGCGTGGAGGAGCGGAGGCTCGAGGTCGCGAGCGGCGGTCTCGAGCCGAGGTCGCCGAGGTCGTGAGCAGAGGTCTCGACCGGAGCGCTCAAGCGGCAGGGTCGCCGTCGATCCCTTCCTGGTCGAGGAAGAGCATCGTCCCTCCGGCGACCGCGGCGGGCATGAAGAAGAGGTTGAGCAGCGGAATGAAGAGCAGCATCCACACGCCGGTCCCGAAGCCGAGCCAAGTCGAGAAGCGCCGGCGCGCGTTGGCGAGCCGGGCGCCGACGTTCCACCCCCGGCGCTCGGCGGGCCAGTCGGTGTAGTCGATTCCCCAGAACCACGCGGTGAAGAGGAAACCAACCACGCTCACGATGACCGAGCCGAAGCCGGGGACGCCGCACTGGAGGATGAAGAGCGGCACCATCACGGCGAGGTAGATCACGAGCTTCACGAGCTCCAGCGCGACGGTCCGGCCGATGTCACGGAGGATGACGCCGAGCCCCTCCTCGCCCACGGCGTTGCCGCGCAGGATCCGCTCGACCGCGGCCGAGAGCGAGCTGTTGAAGGGCGCGGCGATGATCTTCGAGAGGAAGACGAAGAGCACCATCGACACGGCCCAGAGGACGAGCTTGAGGATCCACGCGAGCAGACCGTGGAAGAAGCGCGCGATCCCCGCGAGCCACCCCTCGTCGGCTGGCGCCTCCCACCACTGGTCGAGCAGCGCTCCCCCGTGGGACCAGACGGCCCAGCTCCCGAGGCACATCACCAGGATCGTGATCAGGATCGGGAAGCCCCAGTACCGGATGAGGCCGGGGTGTTGGAAGTAGACCAGCTTCATGCCGCGGAAGGCGTAAGTGAAGCCGGTCCAGAAGCCGAGCGGCGCACGGGTGACGGTGTCGAGGGTCGGCATGGCGGGAGGATTCGCGCCTTGCTACGCGCGAGCAAGCGCGGATCTTTCGCGTCGGTGTCGCGCCGGGCTCTGGGGGCTCGATGAATCTCTGCTCGCGTGGGCCCGTCCCAGCGCCATCGCTCGGAGCGATCCGCGGGGCGTTGTGGCTCGCTGCGCGGCGGTGCTATGGTGCGCCGGTCCAAAAGGACAAGAATTTCGCGGCAGAGTGCGCCGCTGGAGCGGAGGACGCATGAGGATCCAAGGAGTGGTGGCGGGGATGCTCACGTCGGGCCTGGTGGTCGGCCTGCTGGCGTGGGGACTGACGGACGCCGAGGCGCAGCGCCGAGGGCAACGACCGCAGCAACAGCGTCAGCAGCGCGAGGCCCCCGCGCCGATGAGCGACGCCGTGGCGCCTGCGCTCGGCGGCATCGAGTGGGGCTGGAACAAGCGCCAGTTGCTCGACTTCTACGTCGCGAAGCTGAACAAGGAGTACCAGCCGCGCCTGAACAAGGCGCGCGACGCGATGACCGAGGACCAGCTGCGTAGCGAGCGCGATCGCCGCATCCGGACGATGCGCGAGAGCTTCTTGCAGTTCGACGGGCAGACGACGGGCTACGACTCGGGCTTCCTCCGCGACGAGTTCACCCACGGCAACCAAGAGTCGATGATGCGGGTCCGCGGGGACAACGGAGACGACTACTTCTTCTTCATCCGTGGTCAGCTCTGGAAGTGGTACCACGCGTTCGACGCCTCGGTGTTCCAGGGAGCGAACTTCGAGCAGTTCCAGGAGGCGCTGAGCGGTCGCTTCGGTGAGGGGCGCGTCCGCAACGGCGTGTTGGCCGAGGGCGAGCGCGAGCGCACGTGGATGGAGTGGCACGACGCGCGGACGCGCGTCCGCGCGGTGGACAACACGACGTTCTACGGGTTCTACGGCCTGGTCTTCGAGGACAAGCAGGTGCTCGGGCGCCTGTCGGAGCTGCGCACGAACCGCCAGCGCCGCGGGCGCGGGAGCCACTCGCTCGTGGACGCCGTGACCGGCGGCGACGGCGAAGCGACCGACAGCAACACGGACATCGTCGATCGCATCACGGGCAACATCCGCCGCCGACCGGAGAACGAAGGCAACAAGAAGCGCTGACGGGCCGACGAGCTCAGCGAAGACCACTGGGTCGCGGGCGTCGCTCGCGGCCCAGTGTCCGTTTGCGGGATCGAGTCTCGTTTCCGTGCGGTCTCCGAGTCCGGGTCCGGAGTCCGCGTCCATGTCCGGAGTCCGCGTCCGTGTCCGGAGTCCGCGTCCATGTCCGGAGTCCGCGTCCGTGTCCGGCGTCCGCGTCCGGAGTCCGCGTCCGTGTCCGGAGTCCGCGTCCGGAGTCCGCGTCCGGAGTCCGCGTCCGCGTCCGGAGTCCGCGTCCGCGTGTCCGAGGTCGGTGCCCCTGGCCCGCGTCGCGTGCGACGTCAGTTTCGATGGAGGAGTCGCTCGAGGCGGTCGACGCCGGTCGGGTCGGGCGGGGGACGCAGGGTGTCGCGCTCCTTCTCGACCCAATGCGCGAACTCGGCGACGGCCTCGTTCGCCTCGGGGAGGGCGTCGAAGTCGAGCGCCTCCAGCCGATCGAGCAGAGGCGCGCGCGGGAAGAGCCCCTGGTCGCGGTGCACGTTCAGCGCCCAACTCACCCACTCCGTCGAGGCCGCCTCTTGCATCGCGGCCAGGCGCAGCGCGAACGACGTGATCGTCGTCACCTCCTCGGCGGCGAGGCGCTCTCCGGCCGCGACACGATCGTCGACCTCCTTCGCCGCGCGACGCAGGATGCGGTCGGCCTCGGCGGCCCGCCCGGTCGCGAGCGCGCGCTCGATCACCTCGCCAAGCAGCTGGAACGTCCAGCTCCGCCGCGGCTCCACGAGGAGCCCGCTGATCGTGTCGTCGTCGCGCCGAGGCGCGCCGCAATGCGGGCATTGCGCCGACTGCTCGGGGTAGGGCGTGCCGCACGCCTGGCAGACCGTCATGAACCCGGTCGTGCGGGACTCGCGGGGGCGCTGGGTCGCGACGTAGAAGACGAGCTCTTGCGTCCCGATGCGGATGCGATCCCCGTCGCTGAGCGTTCGGGACCCCTCGATCTTCTGCCCGTTGACGGAGATTCCGTTGCGGCTCCCGAGGTCGACGATGCGGGGTGGATCCTCGACCAGGACCTTGGCGTGTCGCCGTGAGACCAGCGGGTCCTCGATGGTCACGTGACACTCGGGTGACCGGCCGATGACGACCTCCGGACCGCGGAGGTCGAACTCCTGAAGCAGAAATTTCAGGCGGTATCGTGCCATGACCCTCGCCGAGGATATCAGGTGTGCTCCGCCACCGGCCAGCCGAACGTGCGAGCGCCGCGCGAATCTCGTGGCGATGCTCGGGGGCGTTCGGCGCCGTGTCCGGGCTGCGCCGGACTGGACGAGCGCGCCTGCCCGGCGAAAGAGCATGCCGAGGCGCTGTTTCGAGGTCGTGTCGGTCGTTCACTCGTCGTAGATCGTCCTCGAAGCTCTCCCGAACGATGCGAGATGAGCTACGCTGGCCGCGTGGTGCGATTCCGCCTCCGCTACGGCGCGACGGACCTCGAGATGCCTCAAGGCGACTTCGTCGTGGGGCGGAGCTCGAGCTGCAACCTCGCGCTCGATGACGCGCTCGTCTCGCGTCGGCACGCGATCCTCCGCGTGAGCGACGGCGGCGTCACGGTCCAAGACCTCGGCAGCCGCAACGGCGTCCAGGTCAACGGCAAGACGATCGAGGGGGTCGTCGCGCTCTCGCACCTCGATCGGGTGACCATCGGCCACCAAGAGCTCGTCCTCCTCGAGCGCACGGCCCCCACCGCCGCGCAGACCCTGCAGATCGAGCGGTGCTGGGCATGCGGCACGCTCAACGAACCTGGCCGGACGCGCTGCGCGCAATGTGGCGCGAAGCTTGGCCAGGAGCACCAGACCCTCGCGGGCGGTCACCTCGTGCTGCCCCACGTGGCGCAGGAGCTCTCCGCCGACGAGGACGAGCGGACGACCACCGCGCCCGCGATCACGCTGCTCGTGCCGATCGCCGAGAAGTCTCTCGCGCTCGGTCGCTTCGAAGAGGCCTCGCGGCTCGTCGGCCCGGCGCTCGATCGGATGTTGGAGTCCATGGCGCGCTCCTCGGATCCCAAGGCGCTCGAGCGCGGGACCTCGATCGCGCTGCGCCTCGCCGAGGGGCCGAGCGCGCCGCGCTGGATCACGTGGATCGTCGAGGCGCATACGGCGGCCAAGGTGTTGATGAGCGCGACCGTCATCGACCGACTTCACGAGCTCGTGCGCAAGTCTCGGTACGCGAACCCGAAGCCCGTGCGTGCATACATCGAGCAGCTCCGCGAGGCGAACCTGTCGCCGGCGGAGCGGTTCCTGTTGCGACGCCTCGAGGCGCTCGAGCGAGTCGTCGCCGCCTGAGCCACCGACGCGAGACGACGCGAGACGACGCCGGTCACGCGCGGGGCGTGGACCGGCGTCGCGGCGCGGCGGAGGAGCGCGTCAGAGCCCGCGGAGGCGGGTCGCGTCGTTGACGCGTCCGATGCCCACGACGAAGGCGGCCATGCGGAGGTTGCAGCCGTGCTTCTTGCGGGCGTCGGCGAGGCTCGCGAAGCTGCGCTTCATCACGCGCTGCAGCGCTTCGTTCACCTGCTCCTCGCTCCAGTAGTAGTGCTGCATGTTCTGCGACCACTCGAAGTAGCTCACGGTAACGCCGCCGCAGTTGGCGTAGATGTCGGGCACGACCTCGATCCCTCGCTGGTCGAAGATCGCGTCGGCTTCCGGATCCGTCGGGCCGTTCGCGCCCTCGATGATGTACTTCGCGCGCACGTCCTTCGCGTTGTCCTTCGTGAGCACGCCGCTCAGCGCGGCGGGTACGAGGATGTCGCAGTCGTGGACGAGGACGGCGTCGCCAGCGACGGCCTCGGCGCCGCCGAAGCCCGCGAGCGAGCGGTGTTGCTTCACGTGCGCGATCGCCGCTGCGACGTCGATGCCGTCGTCGTTGACGTAGCCACCGCTGACGTCGCTGATCGCCGTGACCTTGGCGCCCTTCGCGACGTAGTCGTGGGCGGCCCACGTACCGACGTTGCCGAAGCCCTGGATCGAGACGCGCTTGCCGGCCAGCGCGTCGCCGTGGTGCGCGAGGATCTCTTCGGTCGCGAAGACCGCGCCGCGCCCCGTCGCCTGCTCGCGGCCCTCGGAGCCGCCCAGCGAGACGGGCTTCCCCGTGACCACGCCCGGGTGGTAGCCGTGGTACTTCGCGTACTGGTCGAAGATCCAGGCCATGACCTGGCCGTTGGTGTTCACGTCCGGCGCGGGGATGTCCGACGAGGGCCCGATGATGTCGTGGATCCCGTCGATGAAGCGCCGCGTGATGCGCTGCTTCTCGCCCTCGGAGAGCTTGGAGGCGTCGACCGCGATCCCGCCCTTGGCGCCGCCGAAGGGCACGCCCGCGACGCCCGTCTTCCACGTCATGAGCGAGGCGAGCGCCGTGACCTCTTCGGCGTCGACGTGGTGGTGGTAGCGGATCCCGCCCTTGAAGGGACCGCGAGCGTCGTCGTGCTGCACGCGGAAGCCGATGAACGTGCCGATGGACCCGTCGTCCATCCGCACGTTGAGCTCGACGCGGACCTCGCGCCGCGGGGTCTCGAGCTGCTTGACCTCGTCCGCGGGGATGTCGAGCAGCTTCGCGGCGCGCTCGACGTACGCCTTGGTGGCCTCCAGGAACTCCTTGGACATCTCGTCTTCCCCTCTCGCGTGGCCCCGCACGCACTACCGCCACGCCACCCCGACGTGCGGGCGCCGAGCATGGCATTGGGAGCCCGCCAATCTCAAGCGAAGAGGGCGCGCGCGCGTCGTCGGCTCACGCGCGGCGTCGACGCCAGGCGATCACGAGCGCGGCCGCGAGGACCAGGTGCAGCAGGAACGCCGCGCCCAGCACCGCCTTCAGGATCGTGGCGCTGCCTCGCGAGACGGCGATGGGGCCGAGCTGCGCGAGCCCCGCGTCAGCTGGCGTCGCCGGCTGGCTCGTGCGCTGCACGACGACCGTGACGGCGTCCTCGGCGAGGCCCTCGACTGCGCCCGCGACGAGCGCCCGGATGGCGGCCTCGTCGGGAGGCTCGGCGCGGTGTCGGACGAAGACCGAGGCCCGCGGCGTCGGCGGCGCCTCGTCGAGCGCGAGGCGGCGGCGCTCGGGCACGGCGACGTGCACGCGCGCCTCGACCACGCCGTCGAACGCCGCGATCGTGCGAGAGAGCTCGCCGCCGAGCGCGGCGACGTAGCGCGCGCGCTCCTCGGTCGCGGTCGGGACGAGCCCAGGCTGACCGAAGACCTCGGCGAAACCAGGCGCGTCGCGCCGCGGCAGGCCCTCGTCGCGCAGCACGTCCAGCGCACGCGCGACGTCGTCGTTCGTGACCCGGACGCGGTAGCGACCCTCGGGGCCTTCGCTCTCCTTCGTCGCGCCGACGCCCTGGGCGTGGAGCGCGACGATCATCTGGTTGGCCTCACCCTCGCTCAGCCCCGCCTCGAGCGTCGCCTCGCACCCGAGCGCCGCGGTCAGCGCGAGCGCCCACGCGACCGCGCGGGCGACACCTCGCGGGAGACGAGCCCCCTTCACCTCAACCTGCCGAGAATGCATACCGGGCGCCCATACGCGGCGCGGGGAAGGTCGGAAAGCGAATACTGCGCACTTGGGTGCGAACGCAATTCTTGAACTCGTTCGATCCCGCCCGCGCGCTGACGCCCATGACGGTGCCGTTGCCCGCGATCGCGATGTCGATCGTGACGTTGCCGAGCGAGCCGCCGCGCCGGAGCTCGGGCTGCACGCACGCACCGAAGATGCGGTTGAGGTTGCGGTTCATCGTCGAGGCGACGTCCGCGGGGGAGAGGCGCGCCTGCGAGCCGCCGCCGGTCGCGTCGCCGAGATCGATCGGCACGTTCATCGCGTCCTCGTAGGAGCCGTGGAACCCGCCGGCCGGGCGCGCGCCACCACCGCCGGTGCGGCGCATGCCCCCACCCGAGGGAGGCGGATCGGGGAGGATGCCGGCCGTGCCTTCCACGTCGATCTGACCGCGCTGGAAGAGGTCGCCGAGGTCCGCCTCGGCGATCTCCTGGTCGCTGCGGGTCTCACGGGTGGCGAAGAAGATGGCGACGCCGGCGCCGAGCACGACGAAGACGCCGATGGCGATGGCCGCCTTCGCGAGGCCCGTGCGCTTCTCCGAGGTCTCCGCCTTCGCCAAGGCGGCCTTTCGGCCTTCGGCCTCGCGCTTGAGGCGCGCCTGCTCGACGAACTCCCCGAGCTCGGGGTGGGCCGAGACCGGGCGTCGATCGCCGTCGTCCATGTTGAGCAGCACGTGCTCGGGGAGCACCTCGCTCTTGACGATCAGCTCGACCAGCTCGCGCCCCGAGAAGGGGCCGTGGTCCAGGCCGTCCTTGACGACCATCCAGCGGGGCGCGTCGTTCTCGGTGATCTTCGCGAGCAAGCCGCCGAGATCGACGTCGGCGCCGCCAGCCGCGGGGGCCGGCCCCGGGAGGGACGTCCGGAACTCGGCGTCGAGGCCGACGCGCTGGCCGACCTTCGGCGCCGCGGGCTTGGGGGTCGCCGTCGGCGGGGCAGGACGCGCTGGCGGAGGCGGCCGCGGGGCCGGCGGCGCGACCTTGGCGCCCGCGGGGGCCGGGGGGGCTGCCGCTGCGCCTGGGGGCGCTGCGGCCGCTGGGCCCGGAGCCGGCGCGATGGCCACGGGAGAGCTGACCTCGCTGCCGTCGTCGATGTCGATGTCGACGTCGAAGTCGTGCGCGTTGGCTTCGGGGGCGTCGGCGACCAGCGGCTGGAGCGCGCTCCGGACCTCGTCGGCCGAGCCGAAGCGGGCGGACGGATCGGTGGCCAAGCAGCGGAGGAGGACCTCGTCGATCGCCTCGCTCGCTTCGGGGTGTGCCTGCGAGGGCGGGACGAACCCTTCGGCGGGCGACTTGCCCGTGAGGAGCTGGTACAGGATCGCGCCAACGCCGAAGATGTCGCTGCGGGGCGTCGGCGGCGCGCCGGCCTTCACCTCGGGGGCGAGCGCGGCCTGCTCGGGGGGTGGCAGCGCGTCGGGCCCACGCGACTCGATGAGCGCCTTGCTGAGCCCGAAGTCGGCGACCTTCACGCGCCCCGCCGAGGTCACCCAGACGACCTCGGGCCGGAGCGCGCCGTGGCACGTCCGCGCGTGGGCGGCGGTGAGCGCGCGGCAGACGTGGGCGACGACGTTGTAGGCGCCGCGCAAGGAGAGCGGGCGCCCCTCGGCGATGCGCTTGGCGAGGACCTCGCTGAGCGAGTGCCCGTCCACCCACTCGCTCGCGACGAAGGCGCCGCCGCTCACGCCCACGCCGTAGGTCGCGGCGATGCTTCGGTGCGCGAGCCGCGCGGCCCCTCGGCACTCCTCGCGCAGGCGCTTGAGGCCCTCGTCGTCGAAGAGGTCTTCGCGGAGGACCCGCAGCAGGATGGGCTTCTGGGTCTTTTGGTCTTGCGCCCTCAACACGAAGCCGAGTCCGTCGGTGCGGACGGTGTCCTCGACTTGGAACCGACCGCCGACGAGCGATCCTGGGGAGAGCGGGGACGTAGTCCCCGCGGTGGAGGCGCTTTGGCCGCTTTGGCTCACGGGGCCGGAGGGTAGATGCCAGGACGGGGGCGATCAACGCTCCGTTTCCCTACGTCTCGCGGCCCCCCGAGGCGCTCGGGGATCTCGCCTGGTCTCTCCCGCCTTACGGTGGGCTGCGACGGACGAAGGCGCTGGCGACGTCCGAAGCGAGCGCGATCGGCAAAGGGCCCTGTCGTGTCGACCGGCGCCGTGCTCGCGCGCACGGCGCCTGGTGCGGCCGCCGAGGCGGCGTGCTACCCGAACGATCTTGGAGACTTGGCGCCTCCTCGTGCGCCATTTCGGGATGAATTCGGGATGAGCGCCGCGACGCGACGGACGTCCGGCGAGCTGGAGATGATGGTCATGACGGAACGATTGCCGGTGGTGAACGAGGGCTCGATCGAGGCGCCCCGCAAGGTCCGGCCCCCAGTGGAGCCGAGCACCCTCGCGCACCGAGATCTGCGCGATGGGGAGTGGTGGCAGGCCGTGCCGGCCTTCGCGGGCGTGGATGCAGCCACCTTCCACGATCACCGCTGGCAGATGAAGAACACGATCACGAAGGCCTCGGACCTGCTCGAGAAGCTCAGCGGGCTCGCGAGCGAGGCGTTCTTGGCCGACGCCGCGGAGGGCTTTCGGATCGCGCCGATGGCGGTGCGCGTCTCGCCCTACCTGCTGAGCCTCGTGGACTGGAAGAACCCCTACGAGGATCCCATCCGCCGCCAGTTCTTGCCGACCGCGTCGTCGCGCCTGCCCGACCACCCGAAGCTCACGTTCGACAGCCTCGGGGAGCAGAGCGACGCGCCGGTGCCGGGGCTCACGCACCGCTATCCGGACAAGGCGCTCTTCCTCGCGCTCGACACCTGCCCGGTCTATTGCCGCTTCTGCACACGCTCGTACGCCGTCGGCCCCGACCAGGAGATGGTCGAGAAGGTGAGCTTGAAGGCCTCGCCGAAGCGGTGGGAGGAGATGTTCGCGTACGTCGCCTCGCGCCCCGAGCTCGAGGACATCGTGATCAGCGGCGGCGACGCCTGGAACCTCCGCGCCGCGCAGATCCGGGAGCTCGGCGATCGGCTGCTGTCGATCGACCACGTGCGCCGGATGCGTTTCGCCTCGAAGGGCCCGGCCGTGCTCCCCCAGAAGCTCTTGACGGACGACGAGTGGGTCGAGGCGCTCGTCGGCGTCGTCGATCGGGGGCGGGCGCTCGGCAAAGACGTGATGCTCCACACGCACTTCAATCACGCGAACGAGATCACGGAGGTGACGCGGCGCGGCCTCGGGCGCCTCTTCCAGGCGGGCGTCTTCGTGCGAAACCAGACGGTGTTGCAGCGCGGCGTGAACGACACGGAGGAGGCGCAGACGCTGCTCGCGCGCCGCCTCGCGTGGATCAACGTCCACCCCTACTACGTCTACCAGCACGACATGGTGAAGGGCACCGAGGAGCTGCGCACGACCGTGGCGACCGCTGAGCGGCTCGAGAAGTGGGTGCGCGGCGCGGCGGCGGGCTTCAACACACCCACCTTCGTGGTCGACGCGCCCGGGGGTGGCGGCAAGCGCACCGTTCACAGCTACGAATACTACGACCACCTCACCGGCATCAGCGTCTACTCGGCGCCCTCGGTGAAACCCGGTCAGCTCTTCCTCTACTTCGATCCGATCGACCTGCTCCCGGAGGAGGGGCGCGCCCGCTGGGCCGTCGAGGCCGAGCATGGGAAGATGATCGACGAGGCCCTGGAGGTCGCGCGCGAGGTCATGGTGAGCTGAGGACGCGGTCGCGGACCGGAGCGCCGGTTCTGCGTCGCGTGCAGCGGGGGTCGCGTGTCATGCTCGCCGCATGGCACGCGCGCTTCGCTCCATGGTCGTGGTGTTGTGGGTCTCGGGATCGCTCGGGTGCGGAGGAGCGCCCGCGCGCGAGGGGGCGGCGCCAGCCAGCGCGTGGGAGTCCGGGGGCGACGAGGAGGCCGAGGCGCAGGGCGCGCAGCCGATGGTCGTCGGCTGGGAGGCGGAGCTCTCCGAGCTCGTCGATCGCCTCGAGAGCGAGACCGTGCACCACGCCACAGCGCTCCACGCGGGGCGCTGTGACGATGGCGAGGAGCTCGCGGAGCGGATCTGCGGCCTCGCGGAGCGGATCTGCGAGATCGCGGAGTCGCACGCCGCCGCGCAGCCGCGCTGCGACGACGCCGAGACCCGCTGCGCGTCCGCCCGTGAGCGCGTCGCCGACGAGTGCAACCGCTGAGGTCGCGGATCGGTCTCACCCCACCGACTCGCTCCGCCTCCACCGACTTGACGAGACCGCGGCCTCTCGCGCCGACTCGCCGCTGGGCGTCGTGAGTGGTGTCGCTGGCGCGGCCAGGCATCGATTCTGTGAAGAATCTCACGCGCGCCACCCTGCGGCGAGCCGTCGCGCCTGACGGGCGAGTCGTTGGATCCCGGGGGCGAGCCGTGGGCCGGGCAGCCGGCCGAATTGTGCGTCGTTCCGGAACTTTGCGTTCATCGCGGGGCAGACCCCATCCTGATCTCCGTGACGGTCGCCTCCGAGAGCTCCTTGGTGTTGCCGCGCGTGTCGCCGAGCGCGCTCGCGCCCGCGACGCGCTGGCGGGTCGACCTGCTCGCGCGGACGCTGCGGACTGCGGCGGCCCCCTTCGCGCGGGGCGACGCCGCCCGCGCTCGCGCGGGGCTCGACGGGCTCGCTCGCCTTGCGCCACCCCCGACCGGCCTGCGCCAGGCGTCGACGCGTCTGGGCACACGCCGGGCGCGCTGGACCTTGCCCAAGCGGGTCGAGGGATCCGAGGTCTTCCTGCACGTGCACGGCGGCGGCTACGCGCTCTGCTCGCTGCACACCCACCAGGGAATGCTCGCCGACCTGGCGCGCCGCACGGGGCGCCGCGTGTTGGCCTTCGAGTACCGCAAGGCGCCCGAGTACCCCTTCCCGCGGCCCATCGACGACGTCGTCGATGCGTACCGGCATCTGCTCGCGACGGGGGTCTCGCCCGCGCAGGTGGTGCTCAGCGGCGACTCCGCCGGCGGCGCGCTCGCCCTCGCGGCGACGCTGCGCCTGCGCGATCGCGGCGAGCCGCTGCCGCGGGCGCTCGCGCTCTTCTCGCCCTGGGTGGATCTGCGCCTGCGGGGTGACAGCATCGACGCCTTCGCGCGTCACGACTACCTCTCGCGGCCCCTCCTCGAGCGTTTCCGAGACCTCTACCTCCAGGGCGCCGACCCTGCCCACCCCGAGGCCTCACCGCTCCTCGGAGACTTCGGTGGTTTCCCACCCATGCTGGTGCAGGTCGGGGGCGTGGAGGTCTTGCGCTCGGAGATCGAGGCGCTCGCGACGCGCGCGCGCGCACACGGCGCTCCCGCGAAGCTCGAGGTCTACGACGGGATGATCCACGCCTGGCACGGCTTCGGCGCGATCCTTCCGGAGGCGGGGCAAGCCTTCCGCAGCGTCCGCCGCTTCGTCGACGACCTGCGCTGAGGACCTGCGCCGAGGATCTGCGCTGAGGACCCGCGCCGATGACCTCCGTTCACGGCCGCGCTCATCACCGACCCGCGCGCGCGGCGTCGCGGTGCTCGCGGTAGTGCGTCCAGCAGACCGGCACGTATTTCTCGTCGGCGCCGAGCTCGACTTGTGGGCCCTCGAAGACCCCGCGGCCGTCGACCAAGCGCAGGTTGAAGACGGCCTTTCGCCCGCAGTAATAGCAGGTGACCTTGACCTCCTCGATCGTGTCGGCGAGCTCGAGCAGGCGCCGGCTCCCGGGGAAGAGGCGCGCCTGGAAGTCGGTGCGCAGGCCGTAACAGATGACCGGCACGCCGTGGTCGATCGTGAGGTCTCGGAGCTGGTCGATGATCTTCTCGGAGAGGAACTGCGCCTCGTCGACCAGCACGCAGTCGAGCCCGCGCAGCTCATCGAGCGGGAGGTCGTCGTCGGGGTCGACGAGCAGGTCGGCTTCGGCCTCCAGGCCCGAGCGGCTGCGGATCGCGGCAGCCCCGAAGCGGACGTCGAGGCGGGGCTTCATCAGGGCGCAGCGCTTGCCCTGCTTGCGGTAGTTGTGCGCGACGGCGAGCAGGTTGAGCGTCTTCGCGCTGTCCATCGTGCCGTAGCGGAAATAGAGCTTCGCCACCCGTCGACCTCCGCGCCGGACATAGCAGCGGAGCACGCTCGCAGCCCGTCGAAACCCCCGTCCGGGGGCGCCACGGCGCCGGCGAAGACGGGGGACGTCGGCCGAGCTCGCGCGCTGCCCGACCCGACGGCGCGCCGCTGGCCGGGGCACGCGCCCACCCCGGCGGACGGGCGACAGCGACCCTCGAAGGATGACCGTCGGATCTGCTACGATGCCGCCAGGATGGTCAGCGCGCCGAGCCAGCCCGCTCGAAGCGGTGAGAGCGATGCGCTCCTCGGGAGCATCATCGGCGGCCGCTTTCGCGTGGACGCTAGGCTGGCGGCGGGCGGTATGGGGGTCGTGTACCGGGCCGAGCAGATCCCGCTTGGGCGACCGGTGGCGCTGAAGGTCCTCAAGCAACCCCAGAGCCCGGACCTCGACGAGAACTTCTCGAAGCGCTTCTTGCTCGAGGCCGCCGCCGTCGCGAACCTGAGCCACCCGCACACCATCGTGGTCCACGACTACGGCCGCGACGGGGAGCTGCTCTACTTCGCGATGGAGTACCTCGAGGGGCGGACGCTCACCGAGCAGGTCAACGCGAACGGGCCGATGCACCCCGCCGAGGCGATCCACGTCGCGCTGCAGGTGGCGAGCTCCCTCCAGGACGCGCACGCCCAAGGGCTCGTCCACCGCGACCTAAAGCCGAGCAACGTGATGTTGGTCCCCCGAGGCGGGGATCCGCTCTTCGTGAAGGTGCTCGACTTCGGCCTCGTGAAGCTCGTCACCAAGGAGACGAAGACCAAGCTCACGCAGAGCGGCATCATGCTCGGCTCGCCTCGCTACATGGCGCCCGAGCAAGTGCGCGGCTCGGCGGACGTCGACCACCGCGCCGACATCTACGCCTTCGGCGCGATGCTCTGCTTCATGTTGACGGGCAAACCGCCGTTCCCCGAGGGCTCGCACTTCGAGGCGATGCGCGCCCACGTCTACCAACCCGCGCCGCGGCTGCGCGAGCTCTTCCCCGACTGCCTCGCCAGCGAGCGCCTCGAGTCGATCGTGCTGCGCTGCCTCGAGAAGAGCCCCGACGCGCGTTACCCGTGGATGGGCCAGATCGTCGAGGCGCTGAAGCACGCCGAGCTCGCGCCCGTCGACACCGACGCCGCGCTCGACGACAAGCCGACGCTCTTCCGCGATCCGTCGCTCGTCGCGCCCGTGCTCCCGGCGAGCTTCGCCGAGCCCTCCTCGGCGAGCCGGTCCATCCCCGCCACCGTCGCACCCTTCGCCGAGACCCCGGCGGCGGGGGTCGATCCCGGGGCGCCGCCATCCCTCCAGCCTTCGGCGCTCCAAGGGTCGCCGGGCCCGGTCTTCCAGCCACCCTCTGGATCCTCCGCGCTCGTGTCGGAGCCGCCCGCGGCGCCGCCCGGGGCGAGCGCCGTGACCTGGGCGCTGCGCGTCGGGCTCGTCGGGCTCTTCGTCATCGGGGCCGTCGCTGCGGCGCTC